>JBIIUB010000161.1:0-3562 GCA_044340205.1 Terrimicrobiaceae bacterium | reverse complement strand
ACGCCACCCTCGAAGCCATATGCACCGAACTCAACGCCACAGAAATCTGCTATCCCGGCACCACCCTACGCCTCGTCTACCGCCCAATCAGGTCATCCGTTTTCCCGCCAAGTCAGGATGTCTGAACTTAGGGACATCGTCCTCGCATGTCCCATTTTTCAGCCGCGCAGCGGCGTTTCTTCTGGATGCAATGGCGGCGTTACCGCGGAAGTCGGACCCAGCTTCTTGGGCTGCGATTACTTTCCCTTTTTCAAGACCGACATGGCCTTCCGAGCGAGGTCGTCCACAACCTGAGTGAGGTAGGCCCAATACGCTTCCTTTTCGATCGTGTCGCGCACGGTCGCGGCGGGCAGGAAGCGGCGCATTTCCTTCATGAATTCATCGCGCAATTCGGGCTGGGTCTTGAGGGCGGCGATTCGATCTTTGAGCAGGGCAGTGAACTCGGCTGGTTCCCGCTGGTGATCCCCGATTTTCAACGGGATGAGCTGGACGGGGAGTTCGATGCCTTGCTGGATGAGCCAGGCGATGTCCCAGAGGTCGCGGTTTTTGATGCGGTTCTCGCGGAAGGCGATCGCGATGACTTTGTCGGCCAGGATTTCCTCGCGGCTCTGCGCTTGAAGAATGAGTCCCGAGGTGCCGAGGTCGATGCCGTAGAGATTGCGCAGCATCATCGGACGCGGGTCGTGGCTGGGGATGGCGCAGATATCGAGGTGGATGCGTTGCGCAGGGAGATGCTTCCGGCCTGGGCGGGTCTCGATGGTGAGCTTCCAGGTGGAGACTTGGCCGCCGGTTTTGACAGGCTCACTGACGCTAACAGGGAGGCCGTAGCGGGTTTGCAGTCGATCCACGAGCACTCGGGCGAGTTCGGCCAGATCACTCCGCTGGAAGTCACTTCCGCCAGTGAAGTCGAGATCCTCGCTGAGTCGTGAAGAGCCGTAGCAGGCCCTCAGACAGGTCCCACCAATGAATGTAAGTCCTGTGAGCAAGCCGGCCTCGCCCATCTCGCGAAGGATGTCGTGATGCAGCAGTTCCTTTTCCACCACGGGACGCAGTGAGGTGAGTTCGGCCCGTGAACGCAGCGCTTCGTTCACCACTTGGTCAAACAAGCTCACGCGCCACCTCCTCATCCACGAGTTCCATACTGCGGCGCGTGGCCTTCATGTCGCGCAGGGCTTGCCGCACAGACGCTCTCCAGAGATGACGCTCCGGATCATAGGTCAGCGCATCGCTCACATCGTCAGGATGCTGGGCCGTGTGCACAAACTCGATGTGGCCGTAGTCCCCGCAGTCCACCACATGGCTGCGACCGGAGCTCATGAGGCTGATCCAGTTCATCGGCACCTGCGAGATAACCCCGGCATCACTGAGGACGGTCTCGAGGCTGAGGTAATTGAACTCACCCGCCCGCAGCCGTGCGGCGGCATGAAAAAGCAGATGCCCCGCCGAATAGTCCGGCACGGGATAGAAATAAATGCCACGACAGACCCGCTTCAACAGACCCGCCTTCGTCGCTCGCGACAACAGCACCGCCAACTGGTCACACTCTGGCACGGCAGATGCCAAGTCAGATGGTGCAAAGACACAATGCTCCCGGTCCGCGAGGATGCGCAGTGCCTGGGTAAGTTGTTTCAACGGCTGCATGCCATGCACTCTACAAAACATTACATAAAGTGCAATCTTTTGTTCTGTCTCGCTCATGCACATCCACCGCCAATTTTATTCCCGCACCTGCTACGGGCCTGCTACCGCGCCGTCACCGGCTATTTCCTCGAAGCGCTCCAAGTTGGAGAAAAGCGGCGTTTCTTCTGGATGCAATGGCAGCGTTGCTGCGGAAATGGGTCAGCGACGGCGCGCCGACCCTTGCATACGCGGTAGTGCGATTCGAATCTTGGGAGGGTTCATCGTCCTCGCATGACCCAAACTTCAGCCGCGAAGCGGCGTCTTCGTAACCCAAGGTGGGGATCGCCAGTCCCTTGGCGTCCCAATTTTCAGCCGCGAAGCGGCGTGAGGACACCGATGAGGTGGCGGCGTTGCCGCGCAAATGGGTCAGCGACGGCGTGCCGACCCTACCCTGCATACGCGGTAGCGCGCTTCGTGCAACTTGGGAGGGTTCATCGTCCTCGCATGACCCATTTTTCAGCCGCGAAGCGGCGTCCGAGGGGAGCATGACCGTCTCGGTCGTGCAGGCGCGCGGCGTGATGGGAGCGACACGGCGTGGTGACGGAATGGTTCAGTATTGGGTCAAGCCGGAGGTTGACCCTCCAAAAGACGAAGCGCTGCGGCGCGGGTTTTTTGTGATTTGTTTGTTTGATGCGTGACCTTATCGTTTCACAAGCAAAGCCATCATGAATAACCGCCCGCCCAGCTTGAGGAATGTCGCCGAACTCGCGGGGGTCTCCCCCGCCACGGCCTCGATGGCGTTGCGCGGCTTGGCCCGCGTTCCTGCCTCGACCAGAGAGGTTGTCGAGCGCGCGGCGGCGGAGTTGGGCTACATTCGTGATCCGGAGATCGGGCATGTTTTGGCGAGGTCGCGGCGCAAGGCAATCATCCCCCGCGAGACCATTGTGTTTCTGTCCGAGATTCCGATTGGCACGAAACCGGATGCCCGTGCGCCGTGGCTTTTCGACATGCGGCGCAAGGCGGCTGCGGCGGCGCATTTACTCGGATGCGAACTCGAGACCATTGTGATTCCCCTGGAACCCGCTGCCACGCGCGAGTTGGGGAAAAAACTTTGGATGCGCGGCATCCGCGGCATCCTGGTTGGTCCAATGACTCTTGCCGACGAGGCCCGCATCGATATGGATTGGGGGAAATTTTCCGCCATCGAGATTGGAACCACTCTCCGGAATCCGCGTTTGCACCGGGTGGAACGGCTCTTTTTCGAGGATTGTTCCGAACTCTTCGAGCTTCTGAGGGCCAAGGGCCGCCGCCGCATCGGCCTCGCGCTCAATGCCCGCCGCCGCTACTTCATGCGCAACATCCCCGAAGCGGCCCTTCTCCTCCACCTTCGACGAGATACCGCTTCGCAGTATGTGGAGCCCTTGCCACCGGAAAATTGGAGCCGCGAGGGGTTTCTCGAGTGGATCGAGAAGGAAAAACCCGACTGCATCGTGGTCTATGAAGACGAACCCGTCCGCTGGCTGAAATCGGCACCGAAGAGTCTGCGCACGAAAATTGGCACAGCCTACCTGAGTGCGTCAAAGCCTGATCAAACGGGCCTTGTCGCGGATGTGAGCACCATGATCCGCGAATGCATCGGCATGATCCACTGGATGATCCAAACCGGAGAACGCGGCATCCCCGCCCGCTGCCGTTCGCACGGCTTCCGCAACCTCCTGCAAAAGGGAAAGTCGGGTTGAAAGGAGTTTTTATCCACTGAGCGGCGTGCGGTTATTGTTGAGGTTGCGGCGCCAGTCTTTTTCACGGTCGAGACGACCATAAGCATATACCTAATTCTTGTTTTTCCCAAAAACCCTAATTAGAAGAGGCGGATGGACACCTCTCAATTCGTATATGAAAAGCAATGGGAAATCCTGAAGCGTTACCTCCCGGATGATCTTGA
>JBIIUB010000147.1:0-3616 GCA_044340205.1 Terrimicrobiaceae bacterium | reverse complement strand
TACCATCATACGACAGATGGTTAAGGTCCAAGAAGCGCAGGAGCAGAATGAGGAAGTCCATTGCCAGACAGCTTTCCGAAAATGTCGTGATGAAAGCGTTATCCGTGACCCACGCTCTTGCTGGGGTTTTGTGAACCGCCCCGCAATTCGCGCCAACTCGACCGACAACAATCGTCTCGGTATCGATGTTCGCTTTGTTGTGGTAGCCGTTGATTCCGTTTCCGCCGAAGACGGGAACCTCGCCTTCCGCCATTTGCGCTGCGGTCAATCCATCGCCAGACGAGAAATTCAGGATGTTGCCCAGGCGGCACCACTCCCAGCCCCTCGGAATCTCGAAGGGGATTTCGGCGGGGGTGATTTTGGGCAGGGGCTTTTCGGGGCGGAGTTTCTTGGCGGCGATGAGGCGGGCTTTTTCGGCTTGGATGCGGTGGCGGAGCTGGCTCGCGGGTTCCGCGTCCGGGTGGGCGGCGCGCCAGTCGGCGGTCAGCTTGCCCTGAATCGCCTCCTGCAGGATGGCCTGCTTCAGCTTGGCGAGGAGGGATTGCTGGTGGGTGATTTCGTGCTGTGCCAGCGCAAGCTTGGTGCGGCCTTTGTTGATTTGCTTGATGATTTCGTGCTGCTCTGCGAGTGGCGGGAGATTGACCTGATAGTTCAGGAAGAAGTCTTCATCGACGCGCTTGCGGTTGGTATTGCCGCGACTGGCTTTCATGCACGCTTCCAGAAACTGCGGCGCTTGGAGAAAGACATTGAAAAACTCCCTCTCCACCTCTTCTTCATTGATATCGAAAGCGAGGAAGTCGTTTGTGACTATCGCTCCTTCGAGTTCCTCCGGAACAATACCGAAGGCTCCATTGCGGGCGTCAATGCGACTCAGGATGAACTGCCCAGCGGAAACAGCAGATTGGTTCTTGGTGCCTATGGAGGATCCGTTCTGCGAGCCACGAAGCACGACGCCCTTGTAATTCGTGCGAATGGTGACCTGCTTGTAGGTGACATCATCAAGCACCGTGACCGGGGTTTTGTTCCGCGTCAGAATGTCGCCAATGCGTTTCATTCCCGCTCCTCCCATTCGAGTTGAGCTTGTTGGAGTTGCTCCCGGAGTTCCTCTTTGCTTGGGAGGTAGAGTTGGTATTGGGAGGCGTGGATGTTGGCTTCCTTGGGGAGGGTGATTTCGACGAGGGCGTCTTTCTTTTTCTTGCAGAGAATGATGCCAACGGTGGGATTTTCGTCTGCCAATTTCACATGGCGGTCGAAGTAATTCACATACATCTGCATCTGGCCGAGGTCCTGGTGCTTGAGTTCGCCGATTTTGAGATCGATGAGGACATAGGCTCGCAGGAGTCGGTTGTAGAAGACGAGATCGACGAAGAAATGGTCTTCATCGAAGGTGAAGCGCTTTTGGCGGGCCTCAAAGAGGAAGCCTTTACCGAGCTCGAGGAGGAAGTGTTCCAGCTTGTCGATGATGGCGCTTTCAAGATCAGTCTCGCTGTAGTGGGATTTTTCATCGAGACCGAGGAATTCGAGGACCAGCGGATTTTTGATGAGATCACGCGGAGAGGAAACAATGGCTCCCTCGGATGCCAATCGTTTGATGGCTTCCTTGTCTTTGCTCAAAGCAAGGCGCTCGTAGAGGCTGGAATCGATTTGCCGCTTCATTTCGCGAAGCGACCAGCCCTGACTGGCGGCTTCGATTTCGTAGAAAGCGCGTTCCTGCTCGTTGGCAATCGATAGGAGGCAGACATAGTGGGACCAACTGAGCGGGAATTTTGCAGACAGTGTCTGCGAAATTTGCAAACGGCCTTCCGTTAGTGCTTTGGCTGTAAGATTAGATTTCCCAGGCAGTGTCTGGGATTTTTGATCGCCCAATTTCGCAGACGGTGTCTGCGAAATGTCCCCGACCCTGAGAGAGAAGGTTAAATAAAATTTGCGAAAGAGTTCGATATTCCGGTGGGAATAGCCCTTCCCAAAATCTGCGCTCAGAGTGATCGAGAGGATTTTCAGCAGTTCGGTTCCGTATTCGGCACGAGACTCACCCGCTTGTTCGTATTCAACGATGCGTTGACCGATCAGAAAATTCGAAACGACTTGAAGGGTGTTGACGCTACGGGCGGCATGACTGCGGGCTTGTGTGATTATGCCATGAAGGTCGGCAATGAGTGGTTCCAGATTCATTTCAAGCCGTCTTGTAGCTGATGGATCAAATCGCGACTCCGATCGAAGGAGGTCAGAAGTTTTTCGATGATTTCCGAGGTGCTGAAAGAGGCCTCCTCTTCTTCGCGGTGCGGATTTTTCACATCGAGATCGAAGCCTTTTTTCAAATCCTCGACCTTCACCTTCCACGCGACGTCGCTTTCCTCGCGTTTGTCCCACCACTCGATGAGCGGCGCGAACTCGTCGAACTGGATGGCTTTGGTTTTGGAGTAGCTCTTTTGCCCCTCGGGCAGGCGGTGCTCCCAATACCAGATTTCCTTGGTGGGCGTGCCTTTTTGGAAGAAGAGCAGGTTCGTCGAAACGGTGGCGGGGAAGAAGGTGGACTGCGGGAGGCGGATGATGGTGTGGAGGTTGCAGTCTGTGAGGAGTTTTTCGCGGATGCGTTCCTTGTAGCCGTCGCCGGTGATGCAGCCGTCAGGCAGGACGATGGCGCAGCGGCCACCGGGCTTGAGCAACTGGATCATGAGGATGACGAAGAGGTCGGCGGATTCCCGGCAGCGGAAGGACTGCGGGAAGTTCGTCTCCACGCCATCGGCGATGCTGGCGCCGAAGGGCGGATTGGCGAGGATACACTCCACCTGCTGCTTCGGGCCGATGGTGTTGTATTCGGTCTTGAGGCTGTCGAGGTAATGCCAGTCCGGCACGTCGAGGCCGTGGAGGATGAGATTGGTGAGGCCGAGGACGTAGGAGACGGGCTTCAGCTCCCAACCGGTGATGGATTTCTGGAGGATGGCTTCATCGTCGAGGGTGCGGACTTCCTTCTCCCGGATGTAGTCGATGGCGGCGCTGAGGAAGCCGCCGGTGCCTGCGGCAGGGTCGAGGACCTTTTCACCGAGCCGGGGCGCGGTCATCTGCGTCATGAGCTGGGTGATGGCGCGGGGCGTGTAGTATTCGCCTTTGTTTCCCGCATCGCGCAACTCGACGAGGATGGACTCATAGACGGTGCCGAAGACGTGGCGGTCGTCGCTGTTGTTGAAGTCGAAGCCGTTGAGCTGGTTGATGACCTTGCGCAGCTCGTAGCCGGATTTCATGTAGTTGTTCGAGCCGTCGAAGACTTCCTTCACGAGGGCGGCGCGCTGCGGGGCGTGGGGAGCTTTGAGGTTCTTGAGTGTGGCGAAGAGGCCGTCGGTGGGATGGTCGATGAAGAGGATGAGTTCCTCGCCGGTGATGCTCTCGGCGTCGGTGGCCCAGTTTCGCCATTGGAATTTCTCGGGGATGACGGACTGGTAGCGGTCGCGGATGAGTTCGAGTTCCTGGTCTTTGTCGTCGAGGATTTTCAGGAATAGGAGCCAGCCGAGCTGCTCAAGTCGCTGGGCATCGCCGGAGACGCCGCGATCCTGCCGCATGATGTTCCGGACATTTTTGATGATAGAGGAGATGTTGGGCACAGAAATAAGGATGAAGG
>JBIIUB010000075.1:0-14215 GCA_044340205.1 Terrimicrobiaceae bacterium | reverse complement strand
AAACCGGCGGAAGCCGGCTTTGCAATGCAGACTCGGGACGGATACGACGCCACGGGAGGCTCCGTCGGCAACTTGGGAAACCTGAAATACAAGCTGGACGGGCGCCTTGAGTACGACGGTGCGTATTTCATCCATCTGGAGATTGACAGCGGCGATAGCGAGGTGCCTCTCGACTCCCTGACATTGACGATCCCGTTCGCGGACGGCGCCGACACTTTCTCATTCCAGAAAAACGACCGCGACACGCGCTCGACCGGCGGCTATTCCAAGTTTGACGGCATCCGCCCTGAAACACAGGGCGTCATCTTCGATGCCCGCAAACTGCCGCCAAAGTCCGCCTACGGCTTGAGCTGCGACAACTTCTTTGTCCCCGCCATCTATGTGGGCTCCGGCACGCGCGGACTCTGGTATTACGCCGACAGCGACTGGGACTGGTACCTTAATCCCGCCAATGAACATGCCACACTGGAACGGGCTGAAGGACGTGTGCAGCTCCGTATTCTTCTTGTCAATGACCGCCTGAAATGGAAAGGCAAACGGATTTTCGATTTCGCCCTCATGCCACAGCCGGTCAAGCCGATGCCGACGGGCTGGCGCAAGACCGCCTGGGGATATCCGGAGGCGCAGTACCTGCACGACACGTCAGGCTGGCGTTACTACGGCGACGGAGTGAACGCCTTCACCCTGCCGACGGACGACGATTACCGGCAATTGGGAAAGGTGCTCAACGGCGAGGCACCGCAGGCCAAAGGCGCCTACAGCAGATGCGCGGTGAGGAAAAGTGGCAGTGCGCAGCCATTCGTCCTCTACGGCTCCAGCCTGATGGCCGGCAGCGGACCGGCCAACGGCGAGTGGGACACATACGCCGCCGAATGGGCCGGCCCCGATGTCGCTCGTCAACCATTCGATCCGGGCGTCAAACCGAAATTCGAGAAATTCACATCCTACGGGGGATTCCCCTGGAAGGAGGATATCTCCCTGAAACCGCTCTCAGTCCAGTGGACTGACTCCTGGGTTGATTTCGCCGTCTATTATCAGCAGAAACTGGTCTCGCTTTCGCGGGTGAACGGCACCTGGTTCGACAACCAGAGCACTTTCACGATAGACGGTTATAACGATGACGGCCTTGAAATGAACCTGATCGAAAATCCGAACCGCTGGAGGCCGGCCGACGGCATTCTGCCTCGGGCGCAGAACTATGGACGGCCTTACCACATCTTTCAGTTCCGCCGCTACCTGAAGCGGCTGGCAACCATGTGCCACACGGCGGGGGTGCAGCCTTTCTGGCTTGTCAACCAGCATCCCACCTGGTCCTTCGGCCAGATGGCCTGGCATGTTGAAGCTGATTATTACGCGGTTGGAAGTGAACGTGATTTGATTGATCATCTCGGGCTTCCTGGTTTCCGCGCCCATGTGAAATCCCAGGGCGGCCTGATTCCACGGCTTGAACCATACGTAAGCCTATCGGATCAGCCGCCGCGCGAAGGCCACCCTGAAAAACTTGGTGTGCGAATGACCGATGCCAGAGCGATGCAGCTTCCGGGAGCTAATCGGACACATGTCGGTCTTTGTCTTTTGCATGACATTGGCATGATCGGCGCAGACTGCATAATGACGCTCGAAAAGCTGGATCGGGAATTTGGCTTCTTTGACGAGGGGATACTGTTCCAACCTTACTGGGAGCAAAAAGCCGTTACCGAGGATTCGGACCGCATTTACGTATCTGTTTTCCGCAATCCGGCCAGGAAAAAAGCGATGGCGATCCTATTCAATGATAAAAAATCAAACCGCGGTATTACGGCCGGACTGACGATACCCGAGGCGGCAAATGTCAGAGACCTGGAGACAGGGGAACCTCTGGTGGATCTGGATGCGGTGCAAGCCGGACTCCAGACTAAATGTTATGTGCCTCCCCGCGATTTCCGTCTCTTGGAATGGGACTCCAATCCGTAAATGCGGACTTTTACGTTTAAATTAAGCCTTGGTTGGTTCGGGAATAACTGAAAGATTTTCCCCCTCCAAAGATTGGCAATCACTCCGGGCATCACCATTTCAACCAGACGCGACCTGCATCCATCGGAAACTTCATATTGATGAACAAGACATTCAACATTTCTGCGCCGCGGGCGATATCCATGTGGGATTTTTCCTGGATGGAGCGTCGGTGGTCCGGTGCCGGATACGAGTGCTGGGACACGGCCTTGGATGAATTGGTAGAGCGTGGTTATGACACGTTGCGTATCGATGCCTACCCTCACTTGCTGGCGGAAGACCCGGAAAAAGAATGGGAATTATTGCCGGTCTGGAACGCGCATGACTGGGGATGTCCCGCACCCTTGGCCGTGAAGGTTGGACCGGCGCTGGTCGAGTTCATCGGCAAATGCAGGGATCGCGACATCAAGGTCGGCCTCTCGACTTGGTTTCGCGAAGATCGCAGCAAGGTCCGCGAGCGGATTCATTCCCCGGAGCGGCATGCAGCCATCTGGAAAAAGACCCTCGACTATTTGGGAACAGCGAACTTGCTCGACTCTGTGATCTATGTCGATTTCTGCAATGAATGGCCGGCATGGGCTCCGTTTTTTGCGAAATCGCAGAAGGAAGGGCCAAAGCAATGGCATCTTGAGTCCTCCCTGAGCTGGATGCGGGAGGCGATTGCTTGCCTGCGAGCGGATTATCCGAATATCCCGTATACTTTCTCATTTTCCGACGAGTTGAACCAATGGCGCGGGCGTGATCTGGGTGCTTTGGATTTTCTCGAACCCCACCTGTGGATGGCGTTGTACAGCGGCTTTTACGACCAAATCGGATTCTCGTTTAATTTTTTCAACCCTGAGGAATACGCTCCGGTCGTCCTCCACGCCGAGAAGCTTTACCGGAGCGATCCCGACTTTTGGAAGGGGCGGCTGAAAGAGGGGATCGAGAATCTTGCCGACTGGTCCCGGGCAAGCGGGCTCCCGCTCGTCACCACGGAAAGTTGGGCGATCGTGAACTACAAGGACGGGCCTGGTCTCGATTGGGGTTGGGTGAAGGAACTCTGTGCATACGGGGTGGAGACAGCCGTGGAAACCGGTCGATGGTCGATGCTTTGCACCAGCAATTTCTGTGGCCCGCAATTTGTGGGAATGTGGCGCGATGTGGAATGGCACCAACGCCTCACCCGGATCATCAAGAACGCAGCCTGTTGAACAATTCCTGACTCGAACCCATGCCGACAATGTTTCCCAGTCTCTTCACCGCCGATCCAGCGGCCCATGTTTTTTCCGACGGCCAACTCTGGCTCTACGCCGACCGCGATCCGGCGAGGGCCAACAAGACCTGGTGGGCAATGTGCGATTACCACGCGTTTTCGACGCGCGACCTCGAGAACTGGATCGACCATGGCTCGGTGCTCAGCTGCGACGACATTTCGTGGTGCGCCGGCCCCGCATGGGATGGGGATTGCGTCGAGCGGAACGGGCGATACTGGTATTTTTTTCCGATGATTGATCAGATTGGCGTGGCGGTGGCTGACCGTCCCGAAGGGCCGTTTCGAGATGCCATCGGGGCACCGCTCATCACGCGGAGCACGCCCGGGATACGTTCCAAGTCATCGGGCCTTCTTGTTTCTCCGGTCGTAGTCGAATCGCCCATGGGAATATTCCTCTATTTTGGACAGTGTGAGGAGCTCTACGGAGTCGAATTGGACGAGTCGATGACGAAGCTAGTGGGGCCGGTCCGCGAAGTTGAACACCGGGGTGATTACCATGAAGGGCCATGGGTTTTTTATCGCCATGGTCGTTTCCACATGATCTACGGCACGGGTCCGATTGCTGAGATCCTGGAAGAACAGAGCGATCACCTTTCTTATGCCTGGTCTGAGGGGCCTTTCGGTCCGTTCCATTACCGCAACATCGTTCAGGCCGACAAGGGTCGCACCGTCCAGGCTTGCCTCACCGAGTGGGGGAGTAAGGATGTCTTTTTCTACCATGAAGACGGGCCGGACAATTATCACCGCAGAATCCGGGCCGAGATTGTCGAAAGGCCCGTGGATGGAGGTGTGGAATTGATTCCTCGAGGGGTCTCCCCCGTGCAGGCGCGCACTCTCACGCTCTCAGCACGAGGGCGTCATAATGCTGAGGACTATCACGAAGGGGCAGGCGCGCTCGAGCGTATAAAGGAGGAGCCTGGATTTTGCGGGTTTCTGCGCATGGGGTCGCAGGGCGCCTTTATTCAGTTCAAGCACTGGGTTGCGCCCGATCCCTTGCAAGCCATCTTGCTGCGCGTGCGCCGCGAGTCCGAGGAGCCGATTCTCATAAGCATCTTGATTGACGGGAGCCTTGTCGCCGCTCTTCGCATGGAGGGACCGGGCACCGGTAAGTGGGAATCCGTTGAAATGCCGCTCAGCAGGGCGATCAGCGGGGAGTTTGAAGAACTCACGATCCGCCTGGATTCCACCGAGCCAGTCCACCTCGGCACCTTCTCGTTCATTGAAAAGAAATAGTAGCGACCGCGTCTCAATCCCAACTCCATGATAAACAAAGCAAACAAAAAGCTCGGCTGGGGCATCCTCGGCACGGGGATGATCGCCCAATGGTTTTCCGCCGACCTCCCAAAATCCGCCACCTCCCGGTTGGTCGCCGTCGGGAGTCGTGACAAGAAACGGTCCGCCATGCTGACAGAGGGGAGCGACGCCCGCGCGCTGGACTCGTATCAGGCGGTTCTCGACGATTCATCCGTGGAAGCCGTTTATATTGCGCTCCCGAATCACCTGCACGCAGAATGGACCATTCGCGCTGCGGAGGCCGGAAAACACATTCTCTGCGAGAAGCCCTTCACCCTCAACCGCGCCGAGGCTCTGGATGCTCTGGAGGCTCTGGAGGCTCTGGAGGCGGTGCGGCGGGCGGACGTGTTCTTCATGGAAGCCTACATGTATCGATGCCATCCAGTAACTGCCCTTGCGGCCAAGATTCTGCGCGAAGGGACCATCGGCGAGGTGCGGATGATGAAGGCGGGCTTCAGTTACGCCATGCCCACCGATTGCGGAAATATCCGCTTCAACAACGCCTTTGGTGGCGGGGCGATCATGGATGTGGGCGGATACACTCTCTCCATGCTGCGGCTGCTGGCGGGGGCTGCGCTGGGGCGTTCCGTGTCTGCCGAACCTCTCGACCTTCAGGCGGTGGCCTCCATCGGTGCCAAGAGCCGCGTGGACGAATGGGCTGCCGCGTCGGTCCGGTTCGAGGGTGGCATTCTCGGCCAGCTCACCACGGGATGTGCGATCGACACGGAAAATATCGTGACTGTCTGGGGGACCAAAGGCTCGCTCACGCTCACGAATCCCTGGTTTCCCGGACGCCAAGGCGATGGCCTGATCCAGCTTGCCGTAAAGGGGAAGAATCCCAAAACCATCAAATCGGCTTCCAAGGTGCCGCTTTACGCATTGGAGGCAGATACTGTGGCCCGTGCGTTGCCTGGTCGCGAGGCGCCCTATCCATGCATGACCTGGGCCGAATCGCTTGCACAGATACGCGCCGTCGATCTCTGGCGCGAAAAGGTCGGCCTCGTCTTCGATGCCGAGAAACCAATCTCGCTGAAAAGTCCGATTGCGGCAGAAAGCTCTCCCTCGGTGCACGGGCGGAACACCTCATGCGCTATGGATAGCTCGCCGGATCGGAGAAAAAAGTCTCCCGTCTCGTCCTCGGCTCCATGCAGCACCTCATGCCCGATCAGGCGCACGCCAACGCCCTGCTCGATCATTACTTCTCCGCCGGAGGCAACGCCATCGACACGGCCCATGTTTACAGCACCGAGGAATTTGTCGGGCACTGGATCGCCTCCCGCAAGGTGCGCGACGGCATTTTCCTTATCGGCAAAGGGGCGGCCTTCGACATGACGCCGGAGGGGGTGATGAAGGATTTGGAGCAAAGCATCTCGCGCCTTGGAGTCACATCGCTGGACCTTTACATGATGCACAGGGACAACTTGGAAGTTCCCGTGGGGGAATTTGTCGATCTGCTCTTGGGGCTCCAGTCCAAAGGCCTGATCAAGGCCTACGGCGGATCCAACTGGACGCCTGAAAGGATCAAAGCGGCGGAACTTTACGCAAAGAAAAAGGGATTGCCCGTCATCGCGGCAAGCAGCCCGAACTTCTGCCTCGCCCGCTGGAATGCCCCCATGTGGGGAGGGTGCGTCACGGCCACCGATGAAAAATCCCGCGCATTTTATCGGAGAACCGGCCTTCCGTTGTTTGCCTGGTCTGCCACCGCCAGTGGATTCCTAACGGGGAGGTTCAAGGCTTCCGACGCAAAAAGACTCGGCCCCAACGATCCCGTCGTGCAGACCTGGTTCAACCGGGAAAACCTTGATCGCCTTCAGCGTCTTCTCAAGGCCTCGAAGCGCACCGGATTTTCGCCGGCCGCCATTGTCCTCGATCAGCCCATGAATGCCTTCGCTCTGATCGGGCCGCAGAGCATCGCCGAGATGAATGACTCATTAAGTAGCCTGAGCGTGGATCGGGAAATCCTAACCGCGAACGCTCTCGAAATATAAAGATGAAAAAAAAGAAGCCAACTGAAGTCAGGAACGCCGCGTCAGGGCGTAATGCCCGGCAACTCTCCGGGATCGCGCTCCCGCCAAAGAATCGGCAGGAGCAATTGCCGGATGCATGGTTGAAGTCGCTGAAACAGTGGGGGTATTTTGCTCTCGCTCTGCAAAATGACCCGACACTGCCGCGCAAGGGGGGCGAGGAGAACCACCGCGACGGACTATATCGCCTGCATTTCCTTTACGATCTCGGCGCGGAGACACCGCGCGCAGAATCGTTGGCGTATTTTAAGTCTGCGTCGAAAAAGGCCCGCAAACACGGGTTGAAAGTCTATCTCGACTGCTGGGAGCCCTCCATTCCGATCACGGTCTGGGAAGAGTTGCCAAAAGCGTGGCAGGGACACACCGGCGGGGTGCCGCGCCCGATGAGTCTCGACATCGAGAATCCCGAGGCGGCCGCCTGGTATTGGGCGATCATCCGGCGTGCAATGGAGCGGTTGCCGGAGATCGACGGGGTGATCCTTGGACGGGAAGACAATGATGCCGTCCTGGCCGACCCGGCCGATCCGGAAGCCTTGGTGCCCAAACCGGCCATTCGCTGGGCACGTTTTTACCGTCGGTTTTTCGAGACGCTCCAAGTGGTCAACCCGGCTCTGGAGATGATCCTCTACGACTGGTGGTGGCCGGAGGGAGATCACGCGGCGATTCTCGGTGCGCTGCCTGCGGATGTCCAGGTGGTAACACGTTTTGAGAACAATACACGCCCCTACTCGCACCCAGATTTCGTGCGTGGCGAGAGCCTCATCAATGACGTGAACGTGGCCGTGGACAAGCCGATGAAGGATGCGGCAAAGATCATCGCCTTTTTCCGCAAACGGGGTAATCCCCTCTACGCGATGGTGCCGTTCATCGGCCCGATTGAATGTTTCATGCAGCCCTATGCGCTTGCGCCGGGAATGTATCTACGAAAGCTCCATGGCCTGCGCGAAGCGGGCTTCCACGGGTGGATGGATTATGATTGTGGCGGTATCGACAGTGGGATGACGGCCGACCTGCTTGAGACCTACGGGCGGCATCCCGGGGCCGAGATCGAACAGCAGTTGTCAGAATTCGTCCGTATGCGTTACGGAACGGCGGCGGCGGATGGTTGTCGTGACGCCTTCAACCATTTTGAGAAGGCAATTGAACTGTTTCCCTTAGACGTGCATACGCGTCCCAATCGGATGCTCAATGGTCTGGGTATTTCAGCCGCTTTGTGCATGGGGCTGCCGCTCCGCCCTCAGGATGCCTGGGAGGGCAGGGCTGATTGGGAGCGCCCGGAGGGGAGAGGAGGGTTCGATCCCCACAATTATACTGAACCACGCAGCCTGGAGCGCATCATCTCGCGCCTTCCTCTCGTTATCGGTGAGCAGGAGCAGGGATTGTCCCGCTTGGCTACCCTGCTTGGGCTGCCGGGGACCTCGGCTCAGAAGCAAGCCCGCAGCTACGATCATGCCTTGGGCTCGGCTTATCTCCAGGTCTTGCGCAGCATGTTTCACTTTTTCAGCATGGCCGGAATCATCCAGAAAGTGCGCCGCGACAACCGTCTCATCCCGGCCGACATCAAGACCCTGGACTACCTCCGGGAAGCCGAGATGGAAAATACCCGCACCTTCTCCGAATTGCTTCAGCGGCATCCGGAGTTTTACGTCAACAGCACGCACGATGTCTGGAAATATCTTTCGGACTATGACAAGCGCCTGCCCAACAGTCCCGAATCCCTCGTGCGGAAACAGTCCTTGCTGGCTGGCGTCGACTGGGCGAAAACCATCCGGACACTGGGGCCGACTGTGGCCCTGGATTAACTATTTAGGAAAATTCAATGAGCACCAATACAAACAACGAAAAATCCCCCCTCCGCATCTGGTATGTTGGTAACTGGTGCGCCCACTGGGGTAATGAGTTCCGTGAATCTGCGTTTCGCTCCTCGATTAAAGACTTCGAGGCTCTAAACTATGCAAAAATCATGGTCAGCGCCCTGGAGAAGATTCCTGGTGCGGAGGTGCACTCGATTCCTTCGTGGGATCTCTATCACATGTCGCCCGAGCAGTTCGCCGAGCGGTTGGCCTGGGCCACCACGATTATTTTTGGTGATGTCGAGACGCAATCCCTACATCTGAATCCCTCGTTCTTCAAGGATCAGTTCAGCACCCGGTATGTGACGTTCCCTGACCGGTTCGATATCCTCAAGGAGTGGATGGAGGGTGGTGGACATTTCCATATGAACGGCGGTTGGTTTAGTTTTTCCGGCCACCAGGGATATGGCGGATGGGCCCGCAGTCGATGGCAGAAGGATACCGGGGATCGGGTGCTGCCAGTAGATTGTGTCGAAGGGGACGACCTGATCGAATCGACCGCCTCCTTTGAGGTCCGGACTGCGGACACAGGACATCCGGCTGTGCAAGGCGTGGACTGGTCCTCCGTGCCCCCGATTCTGGGCTTTAATGAAACCCGGCCCTCCGCAGGCTGCAAGGTCATTGTTGAAATCCGCAATGGCACGAAATGGTATCCTCTTCTTGCTGAGCGTATGATCGGACGGGGTCGCAGCACGGCTTGGACAACCGGAGCAAGCCCGCATTGGGGGGGCAACTTCATGAAATGGGAACTCTACGAAAAATTCTGGCACCAGTTGTTTGCTCCCGCCCAGGCGGGACATAGCACGGCGAAATAATAAACCCCGAAAATGAAAACCAGCAACACATAGAAAAACAAGATGACAACTAACATTACAACACACGCACCGACAGATCGCAAAAATCATCACAAGTTCGCGAATCCGAAGATGGGCTTTGCTTTCTGGATAGGCCTCCTTTTTAGTCTCGCGCCGTGCCTGCCATCGTTTGCAGCGGAACTCCCCACGCCCGTCATCGAGGTGCTCGCAGATGACTCTGACCCCATCCAAAATACCGGAAGTTTGGGAGATATGTTAAAGGCGCAAAAGCTGGAGCATGGGGTGAATGTGAGTGTCCAGCAATTGGCCCTTCCAGGTGGCAAGTCGATTTCCAAGACCGTCGCGGTCGCCGAGAAACCGGCGAGCCTTTGTTACGATGCGGAATTTCCTTTCGAAGAAATCACTATAACACCTCAGAACGGGGGTCTTACCTATGCCTTTTGGCTGAATCCAGTAGAAACCCTTGCGGAGCGTTATATCCAGATATGGCCCGGATTGAGCATGCTCCTCGAGACCACTGGAGAGGGCCAGATGCGGGCCGTCCTCCGATACGCAGAGAACGCCGAGCCCGAAAAAATCCACACGATCTTGGTCAGTTCTCCCAAAGAATTTATCATTCCCAACGAATGGCACTTTTACACAGTCGTCGCCACAATAGGAGATGGCCTTTATTTTTATCTCGATGGCGAAGAAATAGCGCATGTCGCGGATGGTTTTCCGAGTGGCGCCATTTCTGGTGATACGACTTTTCCCATGAAACAATTCCGGCTTGGCGGCGGGTATCCCAAAGGAGATGAAAATCCGCAAAATATCTCCAAATTCTCCACCGCGATGGTCTTTGATAAACCACTCTCGCCTGGGCAGATTGCCGAGCTGTATCAACGCCAAATCGGTGGCAAACCATAATCATTCCCGATCCAGTGCCTCATAAGATGTTTCAGCTTTGGAAGTATTCGTTAACACCTACCCCACCATAGAATGAAAACCCACATCCTGCCCACCCAGATTAAGGTTATTACCACCACGCGGGAACAGGCCTGGCAGCAAGGTATCTGCACGCCGGGAATGGAAGAGAGCGTCAACTTACGCCTAACCGGGGAGAGGCACCAGATCTGGGAAGGATGGGGAGGATGTTTCAACGAACTCGGATGGATTGCGCTCGCGACGTTACCATCGGACCGGCGCGATGCGATTTTGCACGATCTTTTCGATCCGGTGGAGGGTTGCCGGTTTAATTACTGCCGACTGCCCATAGGAGCGAGCGACTATGCCGCCGAATGGTATAGCCACAACGAGACTCCAGGTGACTTGGAGATGAAGGATTTCTCCATCCATCGGGATTACCAGCACTTGATTCCCTATCTCAAAGCGGCCATGGCGCATCGACCGGACATGAAATTGTTCGCATCGCCCTGGAGTCCGCCGACCTGGATGAAACATCCCCGCGCCTATAACTACGGCACCCTGCTTTGGACTCCGGAGATTCTGCGGGCGTATGCACTTTACCTAGCAAAATTCGTTCAGACTTATTGCAGGGAAGGAATACAGATCCAACAGATTCATCTCCAAAACGAGCCGGTGGCGGATCAGAAGTTCCCCTCCTGCGTCTGGACGGGAGAACAGATGCGCGACTTCATCCGAGATTATCTGGGCCCGAAGTTCTCTCAACTTGGACTCAATTGCGAAATCTGGCTCGGAACCTTGAACACTGCCGACTACGATGGATTCGTCACGACCACTTTGAGCGACCCCGAAGCCAATCGCTTCATCGCCGGGGTGGGCTTGCAGTGGGACGGTAAGGGAATGGCGCAGCGGGTGCATGCTTCTTGGCCGGAGAAACGTATTATCCAGACCGAGAACGAATGCGGCAACGGGCAGAACACTTGGGAATACGCCCACTACGTATTCGGACTGCTACAGCACTACATCACCAACGGAGCGGTAGCCTACACTTACTGGAACATGGTTCTGGAGCCGGAAGGCAAAAGCACCTGGGGATGGAAACAAAATGCCATGGTTACCGTGGATGCCGGGAATCAGAGCGTCACCTACAATCCTGAATTCCATGTCATGAAGCACTTTTCCCGCTTCATCGATCCGGGGGCCGTGCGTAGGGGGGTCTCGGGATGCCTTTCGGGCAATGCCGTCGCGTTTGAGAATCCGGACGGCTCGCGCGTGGCCGTGGTCGCCAATCCTCTCAAGATGAAGCGTTCCTGCGTCATAGCTGATGAAACCCAGTGCGTGGAGCTCGCTCTTCTCCCTGAGTCATTCAACACCGTGTTTCTTACTTGAGAAATTAAGCCGCCAACCGTTTCACCCGCTGTCACGTCGATGCGGCGCATATACCAGTTTGAAATCCGTGATCGATGCATCCGACACGCCTCTGAATGCCTTCATATTGGCTCTGGAGCCAGCTTGAACGGGTTGGCAATGGGAGAGCAATGCCCCTCCCACAGGATGGAAAAACTGACAGGTTGTGGCTCGCCTATTCCATGAGGCGGTTTAAGCTCAAGCGCGGAACATTTGAACCACGAATAGAACGATTGAACACGAATAAAACCTGCAAACAAATTCCCCGGCGAAGCCGCTCCCTATTCGTGGAAATTCGTCTTATTCGTGGTTAAATTCACCAGTTTTTCAAAAAAAATGAACAGTCATTTCGATCAATCGCCAACCAATATGTCCTTTCGGACTCCGCATAAGGAGGTGCTGTATCCAGAACTTTCGCACTCCATTGTCGGGGCGGCCATCAAGGTGCTGAACACATTGAAGCCGGGTCTCGCTGAGAAGGCTTACGAGAACGCGCTGTTGATCGAGTTGAAGAAGCAGGGACACACTATTGAGCAGCAGCGACGCTTTGATGTGTTCCATGATGGTATCTTGGTGGATACTCTCATCCCGGACCTGCTTGTGGACGGTCTTGTTCTGGTAGATCCCAAGGTCGTCACCGAGTTCAATGAGACCCATGTTGCTCAGATGATGGGCTACTTGGCCATTACTGATTTCAGGTTGGCCATTTTGCTCAATTTCAAATACGTCGACCTTCGTCAAAAACGTGTTGTCCGTTGAGGTCTTGAACTACGAATGTCACGAATGAACGCGAATAAAACCGACAAACAAATTCTCCGGCGAAGCCGCTCCCCATTCGTGGAAATTCGTCTTATTCGTGGTTGAATAAGTTGCTTTGGGGTAACATAATAAAACTTTTTTATTTGGAAGAGAAAAGCTCTTCAATCAAGGAAATGTTAAAACCATTTGCTCAAAGTCCGCATTAGCCACGACGCATGGTTTTGGCTTTGTTGCAACTACTCGCATCGTAGGCTATTTCGATTTCGGCTGTTATTTGGGATTTTGACTTGCGAATGAATTCGGAGAGCCCTTCATCGTCACTCGCTCGATAGTCGGTCGGATTATCAGAGGAGTTCTGTGAGGGCGGCCGGCGAGGGCATCGGTAATGGAGTGCGTCCATCCAGAGGCGAAGTCGTCAAGTTCATACCAGATGCGAGTGATGTTTTTTGAGAGCAACGGCTGAGTGTCGGGGCTGTTTCCGTGGGAGACCACTCGAAAGTTGTCGCCGGGAGCGATGCCGAGTTCGCCCATGGCTTGGAGTGCCCCTGGGAGAAGGGACTCATCGGAGATGATCAGGCTGTCAGGATGCTCCCTCGAAGATGTCCAGAATTCACGAAACGCCTCCCAGCCGGAGGAGGACTCCATAGGGCTGAGATCACTGACCACCCACGAAGACTGGGTCTGGAGTCCGAACTCCTTGGCCTTTGAAAAAAATATGCTCCGATCCAGTGCGCCATCCGACTCCCACCAACTGATCAACGCGACACGCTTCCCGCCTTGCCGGAGCACCTCAGTAAGCGCGAGGGATAAAAGTTCATGGTAATCGAGACTAATCGGACTCACAAATTCAACGGGCGAGAGCGCACTGAGCTCCTCTCTGCCATATCGGAGATTGGCACAGGTGACCCCATTCTCCATGGCAAGGTCCAGAAGGCTTTTCGGGGTATTGTGCAGGGATGCGAGGCATTTGATTCGCCGCCGGGAAATGAGGTCACGAAGTTCGTCATAGCCGCCCTCGCGTTCGTGGTCGGTAAAGAGGAGCTTTACGGAAATCCCGGACTCCGCAAGACGGCTGTAGATAGCGTGAATCAGCCTGAGGTCAAAGGAGCAGGTATGCGGGTATTTCAGGCGTTCGCTAATGAGAACGAGACAGACATCGAAGACGAGGCCGCTTTCCGGCGTCGCGGCCGAATGTCCACGTCCCACAATCAATGTGCCGCTCCCTTGGCGACGTTGAAGGATACCCTCCCGCTCAAGGATAAGGGTCGCGTTTCGAAGGGTTGGGATGCTGATCGAGTAACGCTTGGCAAGCTCTGGCTCCGGTTCGATCTTTGTATTTAGCTCGCGGCCTGCAAGCACACGCCGGAGATCATCGGCAACAGATTCATAAATCGGTGAACGCTTGGGCGGGACCCATTCATGACGATCGCCAGTGGGCAACTCGGAACTTATTGGTTTGGCAGGTTTATTTAACATATGAGAAAACAATGAGTCGCTTGGATTTCGGGGTGGCGTGGGAGGAAGACATCGTGGGCACGGGCGGCTTGGGACACCAAGCGCGCGATGAGGAGGAATAGAATGCCGGGCACCAACCGGAGCAAGGGATTGGCAAAGCTCAAGGGGTGGGAGTAGGCGCGGAATTTCATGTTGGAGTTCTATATAAAAAGTAAAATGGTCTGAAGCATGATGACTTTATGAGTCAACAAAAAAACAATCTTAGTGTTTGGACTATCTTGAGCAATTTTTTTAGCAAGTAGAAAAAGGCGTTCTTGGACCATTTAGCCTCCTCCTCGAGCATAATCAAAAAATGATTATATGTTTGACAGTTTGGCCCAACTTGGCTGAAATGAGAAAGCCTTTATTTGAAAACATGGTTAATACAAGCTACGCACATAGCGAAAGCCCCGCGACTGG
>JBIIUB010000012.1:0-46703 GCA_044340205.1 Terrimicrobiaceae bacterium | reverse complement strand
GGGGGCATTCGGGGGGAACAGATAACGCTCTCCGCGCGCTTTGAAAAAAGCACGAGGTCTGCGATGGGATGCTTTTTTATCGTTGACCAAACCGTCTTCATAGCAGGGGCATCGTCTCGCATGCCCTAAGACTCAGCCGCGAAGCGGCGTTTCTGCCAGCTTCACAGAGGCGCGCGGGGTGATGGGAGGGGGGCGTTGTGATGGCGGAAGCTTTTCAGGCTTGGGTCAAGCCGGAGGTTGACCCTCCAAGGGTTTGCGCGCGACGGCGCGCGGCGTGAACCAACCCGGTCTGGAGTTTGTTCTCCAGACCGGGTGGTTGAATGGAACTTTTACACCAGCGGATCGACTGTGACCCACTTGCGCTCCGCCCAGCTCTTGAGGCCGAGTTCGGCAAATTGGACGCCTTTGGCTCCGCGCAGGAGATCCCATGGGAATGGTTCGTCGAGAACGAGGTGGCGCAGGAAGAGTTCCCACTGGATTTTGAAGGCGTTGTCGTAGGTCTCTTGATCGGGGACTTTGGACCAGCCCTCAAAGAAGTTGATGGGCTGCGGAATGTCGGGGTTCCAGGTCGGACGCGGCGTGTTGCCGTAATGCTGAATCCAGACATCGCGGAGGCCGCAGACGGCGGAACCTTTTTCACCATCCACTTGAACGGTGAGGAGGTCGTCGCGGCGCACGCGGGTCACCCATGAGGAGTTGAAATGCGCGACCACTCCGCCTTCGAGTTCGAAGGTGGCGTAGGCGGCGTCATCCGCCGTGCACTTGTATGGCTTACCCTGCTCATCAACGCGCTCGGCGATGTGGGTGGCGCCGTAGCAGCTCATGGCCTTGGGTTCGCCGAAGAGGTTCTCGAGCACATACTGCCAGTGGCAGAGCATGTCCACGATGATGCCGCCGTCGTCTTCCTTGCGGTAGTTCCAGCTTGGGCGCTGGGCTGGGATGGTGTGACCTTCAAAGACCCAGTATCCGAACTCGCCGCGCACGCTGAGGATTTTGCCAAAGAATCCGGTTTCGATGAGGCGCTTGAGTTTGACGAAGCTGGCGAGCCAGAGTTTGTCTTGAACGACGCCATTTTTGACACCGGCTTTTTTGCAGAGCTCGTGCAATTCCAGAGCGGTCTTGGAATCCACGGCGATTGGTTTTTCGCAGTAGATGTGCTTTCCGGCGGCGACGGCCTTGCGCACGCCATCCGCGCGACGACCGGTGGTTTGGGAATCGAAGTAAACGGTGTATTCGGGATTGGCGAGTGTCTCGTCGAGATTCGTGCTCCACTTTGTCACGCTCGTGCGGGCGCACAGTTCGCGGAGTTTGCTCTCGCTGCGTCCGATGAGAATCGGGTCGGGCATGATGACTTCATCCGCTCCGATGCGGACGCCACCCTGCTTGATGATTGCGTCAATCGAGCGGATGAGGTGTTGGTTGGTGCCCATGCGTCCTGTGACGCCGTTCATGATGATGCCGATGCGGTGTGTTTTCATATTTTGGTATTTTTGTGGGGTTGATTTTAGACTTGGGATTTGTAGGCCGAGATGATGTCGGAGAGGAATTCGTCCTGATCGCGGGCCCAGTGGCGGGTGGAGAAGATTTCGACCTCGATCCAACTGGAGAAGCTGGCTTGTTCGACCATGGCGCGGATGCCGCGAATGTCGATGCAGCCTTCGCCCATGAGTCCACGGTCGTTAAGAAAATCCTGCGTGGGCGTGAGCCAGTCGCAGACATGGAATCCGATGATGCGCTTGCCGGCGCGGCGGATTTCCTGCTCCAGCTGCGGATCCCACCAGATGTGGTAGACATCGGCAGCGATGCCCACCCAGGCGTCACCGAGTTGATCGATCATGTCATTGCACTGGCCGATGGTATTCACCGCGCTGCGGCAATCGGCATACATAGGGTGCAGGGGTTCGATGGAAAGTTTCACACCGACAGATGAGGCATGGTCGATGCAGGCGGCGATGCCTTCCGTGATTTGGCGGCGATTTTCAACGAGGCTGAGTTCCGGTTTCGCACCACAGACGAGAACGACCTGCGGAGCGCCGACAGCGGCTGCTTCATCCAAGGCACGGCGGTTATCGTCAAGAGCAGTTTGGCGCTCCTCCGGAGTGAGACCGGGAAAAAAGCCGCTGCGCACGAGCGAGACGGCCTTCATTCCATTATCGTCGAGTAGGGCGCGGGACTCCGCGAGGGAGCGGCCTTCCAGCCATTGACGCCAGAGGCCCACGCCGCGAACCCCGGCGCGCGAGTATTTTGCCACAGCCGTGGGAAAATCCCATGGCTTGGTGGTCATCGTGTGAATCGCGAGGCGATCGAGATTTTCCATAGAGATCAGGCGAAGAATGTGAGGTAGGGCGCGCCTTTGATGAGGCGTTGCAGATAGACCGCAAGCTCCATGGCGTGGTAGTCGCCCCACATCGAGGACTCACCATAGGCCGCCTTGGCGGGGTCTGGTTTGTAATCCCAACCGTTGGGCTGATGGTAGATCGAGTGCAGGATGAGGCCGTGGTGTTTCGGATCGGTGGAGAGGTAGGGCTCGGAGAAGAGCGTTTGCGCGACCTTCAGTCCGGCTTGGAAATAGCGATCACCAGCTGCATTTTGTCCTTTTGCTTTGAGATAGGTGCCGAGGCGGAGAAGGCCCTGGGCATCGATCGCGGCGGCGGAGCTATCCACCGGCTCGTAAGCGTTGAAAGGATCTGCGGGACGGTTCATGTAATCGCCGAGCAGGTGAAGTTTCGGCGCGCCGGTGTCCCAGTAGGGAATACCGCAGGTCGGCGTGTTTTCGATGAAATGGTCCGCCGTGGCAGTTGCGGCTTTGAGCATCATGGCCTCAATCGCCTGGCGGCCACGGAATGGCTCCAATTCTGCGTCGGAGAGGGTGGCGAGCAATTCGAGTTCTTCGGCAAAACCGAGAACCGCCCATGCCTGGCCGCGCGTCCAAGTGCTGAAACCGGTGTAGCCTTGCTGGGAATTCGGGCAACGGTAGGCGCCATCCTTCGTGTTGAAAATCGCTTCATGGGTCGTGCGACCGCGTTCGTCGTAGGAATCGCGTCCCTCGCCGTAGAAGATGGAATACTTCGCTGTGGAGTCGATGTGCTGCAGCGCACGGTCGAGCAGGCTCACGGGTTTGTCACCCTCGGCCATGAGCACATGCCCGAGTTGGTGCGCCTTCATGAGAATGCGGCACGAGCGAATGGTGTCCACGAAGAGGGAGTGAGGGCCGTTGAAGCTGTGGATGAATCCCCCACCCTGCCGCTCGGTCCAACGGGCGGCCTGAACGGCGCCGCTGGTCTTGATGGCGAGTTCGTAGAAGTTTTTCTCCCACTCGTTTTCGGGAAGACGGCCTTCCAGCATCAATCGGCGGAGGTTTCCATAGGTCGAGAGGTTGTTAAAACCATGGTCATGGACGCCGATGTGCGAGACATGCGTGGCCATGCGGCGAACGGTGTTGTTGCGGCCGCTCGTGAGGCTTTCCTGATCGCCCGTGGCATCAAAATGAAGGATCGCAATGCCGTAGCGGAAGCCTTCAGTCCATTCGGTCCAGCCGCGTGTCGTATATTTTCCAGCAACGGTGAAGACCGGTGATCCCTTGCTTTCATCGTATTCGCGGTCGATCGCCGCGATTTTCGTCTTGGCGAGTGAGAAGAAGCGTTCAAGGGCGCTGGAGAGCGCTGATGTTTGGAGGTTCGAGTCGATTTGGATCATAAATGTGGGTGGGGTTAGAGTCTGCGGAGGTGGAAGCCACCGTCGATGTTGATGACATCGCCGGTGGAGAAAGGGAACGCGCCGCCGAGGATAGATTCCACAGCGAGGCCGACATCATCGGGATTGCCCCAGCGTTTTTGAGGAACGAGACCCTCTGCGAGAAGCTTGTCGTATTTTTCCTTCACGCCAGCGGTCATATCCGTCGCCATGATGCCCGGGCGGAGTTCGAGAACCGAAATACCAGCCTCGGCGAGTCGGACAGCCCAGAGTTGTGTGGCCATGCCGAGTCCTGCCTTGGAAATGCAATACTCGCCGCGATTGATCGATGCGGTGTTGGCGGAGAGGGATGAGACGAAGATGAGTTTGTAGCCACCCTTGAGCGTCGATTGACCGGGATTGGCCAGCCAGTGCTTCGAGGCCAACTGGGAGAGAAAATACGGCCCCTTGAGATTCACAGCGATTACCTCGTCAAAGATATCCTCCGTCGCCTCGATAATGTCGGCGCGAACGCGGGGAGCGATACCAGCGTTGTTGACGAGGGCATCGAGGCGCCCAAATGCGGCGAGTGTTTCATCCATGAGGCGCTCGCGGTCGGAGGCGAGCCCGACATTTCCACCGACGATTGGAAATTTTTGGGCGCTGCTTGGAGCGACTTGACCGCAGGCGGCTGCGGTTTCATCAGCGGCGGCGCGGTTGTTCGCGTAGTGGATGGCGACGCTGTGGCCGGCGGCGGCGAGTTTGACGGCGATTCCACGGCCGAGACCACGACTCGATCCGGTGACAAGGATATTGGCTGGTGGGTTCATGCAGGAGCACCATGCCAGAGGGTGGAAAATCGAGTGATGACAATGCCGATAGAAATTAGCACGATTCCGACTTATTTTTTAAGAAACGATGAAAGATTACCGCCCCCTGCTTTTACAAGCGCTCGATTTGCGCCTGCCCGGTCTGCGCATGCGCCGCATGTGCCTCCACAAGCACCTTCCCGAGGCTGATGCCCTGGAAATGCATCGGCACAAATTTTGTCAGATTCTGTGCTACTTCTCTGGCGGAGGGACACTCCTGACGCCTTCGGCCGAATACCGGGTTTTCTCCGGTGCGATCGCCCTCCTGCCAGGCGGAATGGCGCACGGCTTTCGCGAGTCGAGCGGCCGGAGACCGCTGAGTCTGGCTCTGGACTTTGAGTGGGAGGGCCCGATGGAATTCCGGTTCTCGCACCTGAACCAATCCGAGTCCACCGGCATAAGACATGCGATGTCTCAACTCAACCGCCTTAAAAACCCGGATGCGCCCGAAGCGCGATTGATGGCCGCCTCGGCGGCTTTGACGATCCTCGACACGCAACTTCGCTCGTTGGGCATTCTGCCCCGCGAAAATCGGGCGATGCCCGCCTTTGTAAAAAAATTCATCCATCTTGCAGGAGGCGAGGAAAGCCAGGCGAAGTCGATTGGCGACCTGGCGGGCGCAACGGGATACCAGCCCGACTATCTCAACCGGCGCTTCAAGCAAATAACCGGACTCACCCTCCTGCAGCAACGGGACGCGCTGAATTTGGAAAAAGCAAAGCGATTGATCACCCAGGGCCTCCCGATGCAGGAAGTCGCCGCACGCATTGGGCATGATGATCCGAATTATTTTTCGCGCTGGTTCAAGCGCCACACCGGCATGCCGCCAAGCCACTATGTGCGGCGACCGGAAAACTCCGCGAAGAAATCGCGCGCAAAGGAGCCTTCGGGTTTGCCAAGCCCGGTTTCAGGCGGGTAGGTTTTGGGCATGTTCAAACAACTGCTCCCTGTCGCTGCACTTGCGACTTTGTTTTTCACACACACCACCATGGCACAATCCGCACTCGAGAGGGGTCAGGCTTTCCTGGCCGAAAATGCAACGAAACCCGGCGTCCAAAAAACGGCGAGCGGCTTGCAATACATCATCCTGAACCCC
Organism: Terrimicrobiaceae bacterium; assembly: GCA_044340205.1. Classification (GTDB taxonomy): domain Bacteria; phylum Verrucomicrobiota; class Verrucomicrobiia; order Chthoniobacterales; family Terrimicrobiaceae; genus UBA967. The sequence continues at coordinate 41,066 of JBIIUB010000012.1, read as the reverse complement.
GGCGAGGGCCGCAGCCCCAAGGCGACCGACACCGTGAAGGTGAACTACCGCGGAACGCTTCTCAACGGCACGGAATTCGACAGCTCCTACAAGCGCAATGAACCGATCGAGTTTCCTCTGAATGCGGTTATCAAAGGCTGGACCGAAGGTCTTCAACTCATCAAGGAAGGCGGAAAAGTCCAACTCTTCATTCCCTCGAATCTCGCCTACGGCCCCCGTGGAGCCGGCGGAGTCATCGGACCCGACGAGACGCTGATTTTCGATGTCGAGTTGCTGAAGGTGCTCTGATCCTTTCCGGCCTTGGCTGATCAGATCAGCTCCGCAGCGATCTCATCAGCCACCAACCTGCCCTCGCGGGTCAGAAAAACTCGACCGTCTTTCTTGGTCACCAAGCCGTGCTGCACCAGAGCTGCGGCTTGGTTGTCCGGGAGCATTGTCTCTGGCACACCATCTGTCGTGCGCAGGGAAAAGGCGATCCTCTCAGCGCGGCGCGAGTCGTCATCAATACGCTCAACGAAATCGAACCGATCCTCGTCTGACAGGACCCGGCGGGTGTAGTCCGCCGTATCCGCCACATTCCGCCTCCTCCATCCAGCCCGCGTGGAGAAGGCGCTCGGGCCGAGTCCGGCGTAGTCGGATCCACGCCAGTAGCCAAGGTTGTGTAGGCACTCCCGACCTGGCCGAGCGTAGTTGGAGATTTCATATTGCGGATATCCCGCCGCCTCGAGTTCGTTCATCGCCACTTCAAAAAAATCCGAGTCCCGATCTTCTTGCGGTCCCATCTCGCCACGCTGGAAGCGCTCGAAAAATTCCGTGTCCTCCTCATAGGTGAGGCAATAGGCCGAGATGTGGTCGGGGCCGAGTTCAACCGTCCGGCGAATCGACTCGATCCACTGGCCGCGTGTCTGGCCGGGGACTCCAAACATCAAGTCGAGATTCACATTTGGCACGCCAGCCTCGCGAAGGATAGCGTAACTACGGGCCGCCTGGGCTCCAGAGTGCACGCGGCCGAGAGTTTTCAACAACTCCTCGTCCCAAGACTGCACGCCCATGCTGACCCGGTTGACTCCAAGGGCCAGAAGGGACTCGGCTTTTTCATGCGAGACCGTGGCGGGGTTCATCTCAATGGTGAATTCCTCCACAGCCGAGAAATCGATCCTCTCACGCAAGCCGCCGATCAGAAATTTGAGCTGAGGAGTCGAGAGTGCTGTGGGAGTGCCTCCGCCAAAAAAAATGGTCTTCGGACGCAGTCCATCGGCTTCAAACTCCGCCTCCCTAAGAACCGCATCCAAAAACGCCTGCGTTTTGTTCCGGTCGCTCGCCTCCTTGTAGAAACTGCAATAAGGGCAAACCTTCGGACAAAACGGAATGTGAACATAGAGATGCTGAACCATCGGCGGGACAAAGGCTACGCAATGACAACGCGAACGGCAACCACCAGCGATCCGCTGATCACCCCATGGAAAGTCGTGCGACTGAGTGGAACCGGTGCGTCATGAAAAATCTCCGCATATCAGCCCATGAAGAAATCAGTGTGCCTGAGGAATGGAAAATCACTACGCCGTTGAATCAAACGGCGCCATGCGTCCAGGCAGACAATGCAATCTGGAAACCCGCTGTGGTCTGGTTGCGCTTTCAACCAGATGAAGACCTCTTGGGGGAAGGGGCCGAACCAGGCTCTGGATATTGGATTCAAGACGAACAAGGCCCCTCGGGTGCGAGAGAGGTCAAAAGCGGACACACTATCGAGTGGGCGTGAGGCCGTTTACTTAGCGGAAGTTAATCTTCACGCTACCCTTGGCTTGGAGGCTGTCGGCAAGCATCGGCGCGGAGGCACCGGGGGATGACGCCGCCTCTCCTGTGAGGGCATTTTTGAGTGCTCCCTCTACCAATTGGGCGCAGTGGATTTTCATCGGAGGAAGCGGCCCGAGCGGCTCGGAGAGAGCCTCACCGGAAAGGGTCAATGCTTCCTGGGGTGTTTTGCCTTTGATGAGTTCCGTAGCCATGCTCGCAACGGCGATGGCGGTTTGACAGCCGAAGGATTGGAAAGTCGCCTTGTCGATAACGCGCTTACCGCCCTCTTCGCGAAATTTGATCCACATGCGCAGCATGTCGCCGCAATCGCTACTGCCAGCGGTTCCGACCGCATCCGCACCGCTCATTTCACCGAGGTTTTTGGGATTGCGTATGGCTTCGTCGATTTTGTCCTGCGTGTTCATTCGGTGGTATAGCGTGGCAGGGAGGTATCCACCTCGCAACTCCAGGCGTCGATGCCGCCTCGAAGAGCGCGGATGTTTGTAAAAGAATGTCCGGCGAAGTAGGCCGCGGCATCAAGGCTGCGCGAGCCGGTGTGGTCCACGATGATGATGGCTGTGTCCTTGGCCCAGGTTCCCATGACTTCCTGCAAAAAATCCTGCCCCATCAGCTGCGAGCCGGGGATGTGAACGGCCTCGAATTCCTCGCGCGTGCGGATATCGAGCAAGCGGGTGCCAGCATTTTTAACGGCCTCGGCGGCATCGAAGGGATTTATGAAAACCTTCTCGTCCGCCTCGTGGGATTCCTTGATCCGTGCGATGGCCTCTTGCGGATCGATGCCGTCATTTCTCGCGCAAACGCCTTCGAGCGTCTCCTCCGGCTGAAATCCGCAACTGGCACAACCGCCAATGTGGTAATGGCGGAAGAGTGTGCGCTGGGCGCCAGGGCACTGCTCGAGCAACTCCCGCATGGTGATCTGTGGCGAAATCGTCATGGCATCAGAGAGTAGAGCATTTTCCCAGTCGCGGCACGGATTTTTCAGGGAGAATAACGCGCCACGACATCCGAGTAGATGTCCATGAGCCGGGAAAAAACTATTCTCCACGCGTAGCGTCCACGCGCCTCCTCGCTCGCGCGCAGTCCGGCGGCACGAAGATCGATGGTGAATTTGCCCTCAATGGCGTCAGCAAGTGCCGCCGGAGAGTTTTCAGTGGCCCATTGCTTTTGATCGGAAAAAATAATGCGGTCCATGTAGCTGCCTTTGATGCCGACAACCGGCGTTCCGCTTGCCTGACTCTCCAAGGCAACAAGACCGAAAGTCTCTTGAACACCGGGATGGACGAAAAGGTCAGCGGCGCGGTAGATGCGGGCGAGCTCGGCTGGGTCGGAGCAATACGGCATCCAATGCACGCCGGGGGTTTGATTTTGAAGATCGATCAGTGATGAACGCTGTGTGCCATCACCGAGGCAGAGAAGCTCGTAAGGCTTGCCTGAATGGGAGCGCAGGAGCGTGTAGGCATCGAAGAGAGTGCGGACATTTTTCTCCGAGGCGAGGCGTCCGACATAGAGCAGGAGGCGGGCCTCATTCGAAATTCCGAGTTGCGCACGCGTGGCGGCGCGGTCGGCGGGCTCGGGGCGGAAAATCTCGTCATCGACTCCAAGATCGACGGTGTGGGTATTCTCAACGCCCCACCCACCCAAGAGTCCGGCCAGAATTGGACTCGGAACAAAGGTGCACTCGAAACGGTTGTAAAGTGTGGTCACATACTTTCGGCAGGTTTCCTCGGCGATTGAGACAGCAAGCGGCCCCATGAACTTTCCAACCGTGCGCAGGATGGATTCCGAAAAGTGCGAATGGTAAAAACCGACCACCGGGATATCGAGCCCACGCCCTGACGCAACGGCTTTCCATGCGACTTGATAGGGGTCGCCGGATTCAATGATGTCGGGCCTTTCTTTTTCCAAGACCTCTTCGACGAGGTGGAGCTTCGTAAGGGCACGGTAGCGTGAGGTGCGGGAGAGAAGTTGCGAGGCGATCGTGTGAACGCACACGGTGTCATCCCCGACTGACTCGGTCTTTTCACCCGGCACAATGATGATGTGTCGGCAGTCCGGCCTGTAACGCCGGAGAAAAGCGCTCTTCTGCTCAATGTATCTCCGGACGCCACCGCTGACGGGAGAATAGAACTGCGTGAGGTCGCAAATTTTCAAAAGCGGAGTCGTTTACTCGGAATCCGCCAGCCAGCGTTCGGCCTCGATCGCCGCCGCGCATCCCTGCCCTGCGGCGGTGATGGCTTGGCGGTAGACATGGTCGGCCACATCGCCTGCGGCGAAAACCCCCGGCACATTGGTGCGGGTGCCGCCGGTTTGAACCAGGTAGCCGTTCGAATCGGTGGTGAGACTTTTGCGGAAAGGGCCGGTATTTGGCTCGTGGCCGATGGCGACAAAAACGCATTTGAGTGCCAACTCGGATGTCGTGCCGTCCTTGAGATTTTTCAGATGAACTCCGCTCACCTCACCAGCCTCGTCGGTGATGTAGCCGGTCACAGCCGAGTTCCAAACTGGCTTAATTTTGGGATTTGCGAGCGCCCGGTCGGCCATGATCTTCGAGGCGCGGAGCGTATCTCGGCGGTGGATGAGATAAACTTCCGAGGCAAAGCGCGTGAGGAATGTCGCCTCTTCGCATGCCGAGTCACCGCCACCGACGACGCAGACGGGAACATTCCGGTAGAAAGCGCCGTCGCAGGTCGCACAGGAGGTCAGGCCATGACCAATGAGCGTTTGCTCGCCTTCAATACCAATGTAGCGGGGAGATGCTCCGCTTGCGATGATAAGGGACTTTGTTTCCATCCAAGCGCCATCCACTTTGAGCCGGTGGGGCGTGCCGGGCTCGAACTCCTCCACGACGCCGTATTTGAAGCGGGCGCCGAATTTTTCAGCCTGCTGATGCATCCGCTGAATCAGGTCGGGACCGTCCACGCCATCCGGAAATCCAGGGAAATTTTCTACGGCCGTCGTGGTGGTGAGCTGTCCGCCTGGGAGGCGTCCCTCGAGAACAAGCGGCGAAAGATTGGCGCGCCCAGTGTAGATTGCGGCCGTGAGTCCGGCACATCCAGTGCCTACAATAATGACATTTTCCATAAGCGCGTGGAGTAAACACAAAGACCCGCCGCTTGCGAAATGAATAATTTCAGCCATGAAAAATCTCGATTCGGCAGCCGTATTTTGCCTTGTAGTGGGGAAGACGGAAGTTTAGGCATGGGAAATCAAGGTATTTCTTATGAATCTTTCAACCACCCTACGAACCGCATTTCAACTGCTTGCGATTGCATTTTTAGCGTTTCCGGCAATCGCTAAAGCCCAACAGCCCGCCGATGCCCCCATGAAAAATGGCATCATTGTTCTCACCTCCTTCGAGGGCGATGTGAAAATCTCAAGCTCTTCCAGCGACCAAACCCAAGCCCCGTCGAAAGGCGCGATTTTGAAGCAAGGCCAGATCATCGTCACCGGCCCAAAGGCTAAAGCCTCACTGGCCTTCGAAAATGGCATCGTCATGGAAGTCGCCCCCTCCTCCAAGTTTCTCATCCAGGAATTCCAACAGGCACCATGGGATATTGCACCCGAAAAACTTGCGGAGATGAAATCAGAGCCATCCAAATCCAAAACTACGGGATTTCTTGAATATGGCGACATCATCACTGGCGTCAAAAAACTCAAGCCCGGCTCGAGTTTGGAAGTGAGCACACCGCTCGGCACGGCCGGCATTCGCGGCACGGATTTCAAAACCACAGCTGTAAAAAACTCAGACGGCACCCCAAAAGCATTTACTGTGGGCGTGGCTTCCGGCGAAGTAGGAGTCCGTTCCGCAGGTGGAGGCGAGTCCGTGCCAGTGGCCGCAGGCACATCCAGCACAGTTGCTATGACACCATCTCAGGGCGGCCAAGGCGGGACAATCCAAGCCCCCACCACCAGCCAACTCTCGGCTGAGGCTGGCAGCAGCATTTTATCCTCCGTGTCCTCTCAAAGATCATCCGGACAGACTGTTTTCGCTCAAGCCGTCGTGGCCGCCGCCCAGAGCAGCGAGTCCGCCTCTTCATCCCTCTCGCCGGAACAGCAAAAAACGCTGGAGGAAGCAGCAACCAAAGGAGATGAAGCCGTCGTTGAAGCTGTCCAACAACTCGCCACGGAATCACCCGCAGCCGCCGCCGAAATTGCCGCCGCCGCTGCTGAACTCGCCCCGAACGCCGCGCCTCAAATCGCATCCACCGCTGCCTTAGCCTCGCCTTCACTTGCTGCCCAGGTTGCTGCTTCTGTGGCTACAGTGGCCCCATCCTCAGCCGCAGCCATCGCTACCAGCGTGGCCCAAGCCGTCCCTGCCGCCGCTGCAGCTGTCGCTGGCGCGGTTGCCTCTGTGGCACCATCCAGCGCCCCTCAAATCGCAGCTTCCGTAGCGGCTGCCGTTCCTGAAGCCGCCGCAGCTGTGGCTGGCGCGGTTGCATCCGTGGCACCATCCACCGCCCCGCAAATCGCAGCTTCCGTTGCAGCCGCAGTTCCTGAAGCTGCCGCGCAAATCGCCCAAAGCGTTGCTGCGGCCCAACCTCAACAAGCCACTCAAGTAACCAGCCAGATTGTCGAGAGCGTGGCCGGTGTCGATGCCCAAGCCGTGGGCGATGCCGCCCAGTCAGCTGCTCAACAAGCCAACAACACGGGCACCAGTGTTCAACCACCAGCGCCTCCGAGCACAATCAACAACAACCCGCAAGTTCCCGTGGCAACGCCCACACCGATGCCCATCTCAACGCCCACACCGATGCCCATCTCAACGCCCACACCGATGCCCATCTCAACGCCTACGCCAAAAGCAACGCCCGAAGAAATCCGCAGCCCACGATGACACTACAATCCCTTTTTCTACTGATAGCCACATCCACTGCTCTCCTCGCGGCAGACCCTCTGGAGTTCCAAGTCGGCGCTTTTACCTTCACTCGTCCTGACAACTGGAAATGGATCGTTCCTTCTAGCGCCATGCGGAAGGCTCAACTGGAGGTTCCGGGAACCAACCAGGAAAAAGCCGAGGTCACCTTTTTCCACTTCGGCCCCGGCCAAGGCGGTGGAATCCAAGCGAATATCGACCGCTGGCTTGGTCAATTTCAAGGCGGCCCCACCTCAAAAAACGAGGTCACGGAAGGCCGCACCCGCATTTATTATGTGCAGGCCGAAGGCACATTCCAAAGCGGCATGCCCGGAGGCCCCACCACACCACTGGAAAATTACGCCCTCCTGGGAGCAATCCTTGCCGATGAACAATCCGGGGATGTTTTTGTAAAAATGACCGGCCCGCAAGCTGTCGTGCAATCCGCAAACCAGTTTTTCACTGAAATGATCACCCAAGCCGCTGCGACACGGGGTGAACCCGGCTTGCAGCCAGCGATCAACCAGTAATTTCTTGTCTTTACTAAACTCCTTCCCCGTCTAATTTACACGGCTCTCTTATGTCCATTATTCTGTCAATTCTCATAGCCATCCATATTTTGGTTTGCGCTTTAATGATTTTAGTTGTCCTCATGCAGCGCCCTCGGAGCGAGGGGTTGGGCTCCGCGTTCGGTGGTGGACTGACCGACAATGTCTTCGGCTCGCAGACTACCAATGTCCTTGCTCGATTCACTACCTGGATGGGCATCGCTTTTTTTGCAATCACCCTCCTCCTCTCCATCCTCACCGCGAAGGCGAATTCCGGCAAAACAGCCGTTCAGAAAAAGCTCCTCAGCGAGCCGCTTCCAGCCGCCGTGTCAACACCAACACCTGCTCCTCTCAGCACGCCTGAGGCTACTCCAGCCACGCCAACCGCATCGGCCACGCCAGTCGCTGAACCGGTCCAAGAGACACCTCAATCAACTCCAGAAGTGGAAACAGCACCTCTCGAGCCAGCACCCGAAGCCTCACCGGAGGCAACCGCACCTGCTCAGAACTGATCCCCAGAACGCTGGGCAGAGCAGCACTCCGCCAAACGGAGAATTGTGAATCGCAGAACGCCGGACTCCGTGGAACAATGCCCGCCATGAAATCCCTGAAGACGATTGCAGCCGCCAGGCGTTGGCGACAGGGAATCGATGCCAAGCTCGTTCTGGTTCCCACTATGGGCGCACTGCATCACGGCCACGAGGCTCTCATCCGCCATGCCCGAAAGATAGTCGGCCCGACGGGAATCGTTGCGGTTTCCGTTTTTGTGAACCCGACACAATTCGGGCCCAAAGAGGATTTCAGCGCCTACCCTCGTCCGCTCGCGAAAGATCTCGCCACCTGCAAGCGCGGCGGGGCGGATGCCATTTTTCTTCCTGCAGTGGAAGATATGTATGCCGCCGATGCCAGCGTGACAGTCGGCGAGTCGGGCCTTTCCACCAAGCTTTGTGGGCGAAGCCGCCCTGGGCACTTCGGAGGAGTCTGCACGGTCGTGGCCAAACTTTTTCTCGCCATTCAGCCCACACATGCCGTTTTCGGCGAAAAGGACTGGCAGCAACTCGCCATCATCCGCCGCATGGTGCGGGATTTGAATTTCCCCATCGCGATCGAGCCCTTCGCCACCGTGCGCGAGTCGGATGGACTCGCCGCAAGCTCCCGCAACGCCTATCTCACACCAGACGAGCGGGCTCTTGCACCTTCGATTCATGCCGCGATGGAGAAAGCCGCGAGACTCAAAAGCCCACAGTCCATCGTGAAATTCTGTGCCGCCGCGATCAGTAAAATACTGGGCGCGCGGATTGACTACGTCGAAGCGGTAGACGCCTCCACACTCGCCCCGCTCTCGAACCGGAAAACCGCCGGACGGCTTGCCGTCGCTGTTTTTCTGGGAAAAGCCAGACTCATCGACAACATCCCCCTACCCCGAATCCCATGAGAGAATTTGATTTCATCGTCCTTGGCAGCGGCATAGCCGGCCTGTCGTTCGCGCTCAAAGCAGCAGACAAGGGCCGTGTGGCCCTCATCACCAAGAGAGCGCTCGCGGATTCAAACACCGCCTGGGCACAAGGCGGCGTGGCCTGTGTGATGAGTGACGAGGATTCCTTCGAACTCCACATCCGCGACACTCTTGATGCGGGGGCGGGCCTCTGCCACGAGGACGCTGTGCGCAAAATCATCACCGAAGGCCCAGAGCGCATCGCCGAACTCATGAAACTCGGCGTGCACTTCGACCAGCGGGAAAATGGCAACGGCCACCATGAACTGGATCTCGGTCGCGAGGGTGGCCACTCCAAGCGCCGCATCCTCCATTTCCGGGACACCACGGGGCACGAAATCGAAAGCGCGCTCGTAGCCCAGATCGCCTCGCATCCGAGCATCGAAGTCATGGAAAACCACATGGCGGTGGATTTCATAACCACCGGCAAACTCGGCTACGCGATGGAGAACAGTTGCGTGGGAGTATATGTCCTCAACGAGGCCACAGGCGAGGTCGAGACCCTTCGCAGCGATGTCACCGTGCTGGCCACAGGTGGTTGCGGGAAGGTGTATCTCTACACAACAAACCCCGACATCGCCACGGGTGATGGCGTCGCAATGGCCTGGCGGGCCGGGGCCGTGATCACGAACATGGAGTTCATCCAATTCCACCCGACTTGCCTCTACCACCCTGCGATCAAGTCCTTTCTCATCTCCGAGGCCGTGCGTGGCGAAGGCGCCATCCTGATCAATGAACGCGGACGCCGCTTCATGGAGCGGCACAATCCGCAAAAGGAACTCGCCCCGCGCGACATCGTGGCCCGCGCCATCGATGCGGAGATGAAACGCAGCGGCGCGAAGTGCGTTTATTTGGACATCACCCACAAACCAGCTGATTTCATCAAATCCCGCTTCCCCTCGATTTATGAGACCTGCCTCCGCGCAGGTCTGGACATTACAAGAGAGCCGATCCCTGTCGTTCCAGCCGCCCACTACCAATGCGGCGGCGTGAAGACCGACCTGCAGGGCGAAACCTCACTGCGCGGCCTCTATGCCATCGGCGAAGCAGCCTGCACCGGCCTGCACGGGGCAAACCGCCTCGCCAGCAACTCGCTCCTCGAAGGAGTCGTCATGGCCCATAGCGCCTTTGAAAAATCCACACGCCGCCAGCGCGATCCTGTGACGATCGACCTCCCCGAGTGGCGCTCCGGCAGCGTCCAAGATGTGGATGAACTCGTGGTCATCTCGCACAACTGGGAGGAAATCCGCCGCCTCATGTGGGATTATGTTGGCATCGTCCGCACGGACAAACGCCTCCAGCGCGCCGCCACACGCCTACGAAACCTTCACGCAGAAGTGCAGGAGTTTTACTGGAATTTCAAAGTCACCACCGACCTCCTCGAACTCCGCAACCTGGTCACCGTCGCCTCCCTCGTCGTGGATTGCGCGCTGAGCCGCAAGGAAAGCCGTGGCCTTCACTACACGCTCGACTACCCGAATCGAGACGACGCCCGCTTCCTGCGCGACACGGTGATGCGCCGCATCTGAGCTCAGGCCGCGCGCAGAGCCACATTTTTTCTCGCACAGCAGGCCGGGAATCCGCATTCTGCCGCGCCTATGTCCGTTCTTATTGTTGGATCTATCGCGCTGGATGACATCAAAACACAACTCGCCGAGCATAAAGACCTGCTTGGCGGCTCGGCTTCGTATGGGGCGGTTTCCGCATCGAATTTCAGCCCGGTGAACCTCGTTGGAATTGTGGGAGAGGATTTCCCCAAGGAACATATCGAACTCTTCCGCAAGCGCGGCATCGACCTTGCCGGCCTCCAGATTGTGCCGGGCGAGACCTTCCGTTGGTCTGGCGAATACATGTGGGACATGAACACCCGCGAGACGCGCTCCGTCGCGCTGAATGTGTTCGAGCATTTCACCCCTACCCTTCCCGATGGCTACCACTCGACGCCGATCGTCCTTCTGGCAAATATCGCCCCCGACCTTCAGCACCATGTTCTGAATCAGGTCAGCCAACCCCGTTTTGTGATCGCGGATACGATGGATCTCTGGATCAACATCGCCAAGGAGTCCCTCGAAAAACTCATCGCCCGTGTGGACATGCTCATCCTCAATGACAGCGAGGCCCGCCAATTCACTTCCGAGACCAGCTTGATCAAGGCAGGCAAAAAAATCCGCGCCATGGGCCCGCAATATGTGGCCATCAAGAAAGGCGAGCACGGATGCCTCCTCTTCGGCCCCGAAGCCGAATTCTTCAGCTGCCCGGCCTACCCGCTGGAAGACATCCATGACCCGACTGGCGCCGGAGATTCCTTTGCCGGAGGCCTTGCGGGCTACCTCGCCGCGAATGTGAAAGATGGCGAGGTTACCTTCGAGCACCTCAAAAAAGCCGTGGTCTATGGCAGTGTTCTCGCGAGCTACAATGTCGAAGCCTTCAGCCTCGAGCGCCTGAAAACCGTGGACACCGCACAGATCGACTCCCGCTACGACCTCTTCCGCAGCATCTCGCAGTTTGAGAGGATTTGATTCCGCAGGGTCTGCAGCCCACGGAATTGAATATGGAGCCATGAGTGCCCGTGCGGAGAATTAGAACCTTCATGAAGCCGATAATGAAAAGAGACCCCTCCGTCGGCAAAATGGTATTCATGGATTCGGTCAGGCATAGTTTCTTTGTTTTCAGCGCGGGATTTGTTTCCGGTTTTCGGACCGAATTAGGTGTTGTGAAAAAAGGGTAGCAGAAATCTGTGCCGGCTCTGCGATCGTCAGGCATCTATTACACCCCGCCCTTTCCGGGCGGGGTTTGTTTTTGGTTCTCACTGGCGGGGTTCTCAGGAATCCAGCGAAATCGTGATTCTTGCGCGGCTTTGCGGTGCTCCTCAAACTGCTTCATCGCTTGCTCGTAGGTCACAGGCGGCTGGTTGAGACGGATTTTTCTTAACTTGATGGCTTCTTGTTGGAGTCGGGTCAGCGGCTTCATAGGGCGCTCGGAGTTCTAAACACAAGCTGGTTGACTTTTGGGATTGGCGAAAGGAATTTCTCTTCGTTGCTTCTGGCGGGAGCTGTGTCATCGCCAGACTTGGGAACAAGGTCGGGAATGTCCATCGTCCTTCCGGCTGCGACTTCTCTTTTAGCGCGATAGGCAACGAGCCGTTGGCCGCCTGGGTCCCAAGTCTCAAACTGCGGCGAGCCGTTACCCGGCGCGCAGGCGCACCTCATCCGACTCCTTGTCATCAGCATCAAAATGCGGGATCGTTTTAACCGCTGAAATTAAAAAAATGTGAATGTGTGGGACTGACGCTTTTGATGTGGAACCAATGTTGGCGCTCCTCCACGGCTCAAGCTGAATCGTCCATACTCGACAGGAAAAGGTGTCTCGACAATAATTGGATCACCAGAAATCACATTGGCGATCTCCTCGCCGGGATCATCAATTAACGAACCGAAAGCCAAAATGCCGATTATCATTTTTTGGCCTCCTTCCGCAGCCTTGCCTTCTGTTTTCGGGCGCTCTCATATTGTGCCTTCTTTGACTCAGGCTTGGCGGAAGTCTTCTCTGTTTGAGATTCCACCCCTGATCTTCCAACAACAGTTCCGGGCATACACGCCTGCAGGAACTCGGCGAGCGAGAGTAGGATTGGCTCGCCGAGTCGATCGGGCGCAAAAAATTCTTCCCGAATTTTTTTCAGCCCGTCCAAATCCCACTCGGTGGTCTCATACCCTGGAACCCTCTCAACCGGAAAAACCAGATACTGCTCATTGTTGGGACTTGGATAGCCCGATTCCAGCATCTTTGTTTTGAGCAGGGCCTTCGCGCCTTGCTTGGATTTAAGCCGCCAGAGGCCTTTGGTGGCACCGGCTTCGTTGCGCAGGGCAAACACCCTTGTTCCGACAACCAAGGGATCGAGAATTTCAACCGCGCCAGCCACACCTTCTCCCAATCGCACATTGTAAAGCCCCCTCTCCTCGATCCACTTGAGGTGGTCCTCGTCCTTACACCACCCCACCAGCACCGAGACCGTGTGGGAGCTGTTCGGACCTTCGCCAATGTCATTCAACAGCCCCGGCAGTTCCGATAATATATACGGTGTCGTATCACCGAAATCAGACTCCCACTTTTCATGGGTCTGCGCCATATGCTGGGTTCCCTGTCGGCGATGCTCCAAAAACGAAACGCCATTCGCAAGCAAGGCCAGAACCTCGTCCAAAAATTTACCCAGATACTCGATTCCCTTGGCCGAGCCATCGCTCGCAGGCTTGATCGCGAAAGCACCCAAGCCGGGAAGCAGTTCATGGAAACCCCGCCAGTTTCTGTTGTCTTTTTCGACACTTGTGATCTCTCCGGGGTAGAGCACATAGGCTCCCTCCGAGCGCCGGATCGCATCGCGGTAGGCGTGCATCTTGAGCAAATCGGCACGGTTGTAGTTCCCCTCCCGCTGACTCCGCTTTTCTTCGTCCAGCGAGGATTCATTCATGTTCTTCCCGAAGATCGCATCGATACTGCCGACCCGATACTTGGCGTCGAAATGCACATGCACCATCTGCTCCCTGCTTTCGGCCTCGTTTTTATCCAGACCATCCGGCCAAAAAGACATCGTGAAATCCGGACGCAGGATTCGCGTCCAGGAACCCTCCATTCCGGGAGTCGCCGCTTCGTTGAAACTCCGGTTGTAGTGGAACTCGCCTTGGATGTTGCGGTGCCCGCCCGTCTTCAGGCCCTTGAACGAGGCATGCCGCCCATGCTTGATCACAAAGTTGAGTGGATCGTTTTCGTCTAAAAGTTTTCGCTTCTCGGTGGCGGTGACGCCGAATTTCGCGCAGAAAAGTTTGAAGAGTTGGGAAAAAAGCCATGCCTCGTAGAGCGCGGGGAGGTCCTTCTTGCCCGCATCGAAGTCACTGGCCCCGCCGCCCATGACTTCCTCGGCTCCAGCCCATTTGATCTTGGAGGAAAGGCGGAATTCCAACCAATGCCGCAGCACCTCCCTGTAGCCTGCCTTGCGCTGCAGCACCGGACTTCCCATCGGCACGAAACGCAACTCGCCCACCTCGGAAAACATCCCCGCCGCAAGATGCCTCGCGATCCGCGATTGGAGATCTTTGATGTCGCGCAGGACCGGTTCGTATTTCTTTTTTCCCTCTCCGGAGAGGATGATCATTTCCTCCGCATGGTCGAGGAATCGGGAAAACGACTTCAATGCAAACTTTACAAAACGGTTCTCCGGTGTGTCCAGCGTCCGCCGCTTGCTGACTACGCGCACTTTTGAGGGCAGGGAGGGGTCGGCGATGCCAAGCCCCGTCATCACTCCGTGGAGCGAATGCCCCGGCGGCACGGCGGTTCTCGCCCCTCCCATCGCGATTTGGGAATGGAAGGACTTTCCCGCCCGGAATGGCCTCTCGATGGGACGAATATCCAGCTCGGCTTCCAGCTTCTCATTCGGGTAGCGTAGGATTTGAGCCATCGCCCCGCGAAACTCCCGCCCCGCCAGCGTGGTTCGCAGGTATTCCACTTGCTGGGCAAGGCTGGGAGCATCCTCAGACCACTCGGTCACCATCGGCACCGAGGTGAGCGCGCCGAGATCGAAGATGTAGCCGCGCAAATCCTCGGCCAGCCCGCGCAGCATCCCGCGATATTCCTCCAGATAATCCAGCTTGATGGAGCGGATTTCTACGATGCCCGTCGCCACTCGTTTGCCATCCTCCGTCAAATGAAGATGCAGGCGACCTGCGGATGCCCGGGTTTCGAGAAGACGGACATTTTTGTATCGCGAAATGAGACGGTTCGGCTCCAGTTCGATCTTGCGCCCTTTTTCGACGCCCTCGATCTCATACGAGTAGCGGCAAGACTCTCGCATCTGCACGGGCGCAGTGCCCTGTTTCGCGGCCTCCTCCGGCGAGATCACCAGCAAGGGCTCACTGCCTTCCGGCTATTTTCGTCTGGTGCCATATCTGGGATTACGAGCATGGTTGCGGACCGCCAAAATCCGAATGCCGCTTTCGGTCACGCGGAAGAGAAAATTGTAGGGGAAGCGCTTCAGATTGGCCCGCTTGAATCCCCCGACACGCTCGTTGAAATGCCCCGGACTTTCAGCGGCTTCCAAAACCTTGGCCCGGAACTCCAGATAGAAATCCTCCGCCAGTCGGGTATCCGCCACCTCCTCGTAATATCGCATGATGGCATCCACTTCCGCGAAGACGCGGGGATGGAATTCCACATTCACCGTGTGCGGCGGCTCAGAATTTTCTGATCGAACTCGGCGAGCGAAAGTCCGAGGGCCGGATTCGAATCCATCTCCGCATCCCTCCGCACCGCTTCCGCAAGACCACCATCTGGTTCCGAAAACAATCCGGGCAAAGAATCCAGGATGTGCATGGCCAAAGTGGCCCTCTGGTTTTCAGGGAGTTCCAATGCAAGGTTTTCTACTGTGGCAAGCGTGGTCATAAAGCGAAGTTACGAATGAGTGATCCGAGGGCAATGGGAAAATCTGAAAAACGCAGATAATTCTTTGTGGCGGTATTATCCATTTTTTTAGAAGATTTTTAATTTAGAAAGCTACGAATAATTTCTGAAATTGGTTCTGTTTTTACACCCAGAGGAACTGCTATGAGCGCGATTTCAACAACACGGAAACCGCTTTGAATGGTTGCTTTTGCAGTCACGCGGTTTCGTTCGTTTAAACTCTCCCAATGCGCTGCAGCGGTTGGAAAAGCCAAACAGGTTACCACTTTTCGCGCGTTGAACACCGTTGAATATGCAAGTGCTTGGAGAACATCATCCCGGTGCTGCTCTCGAATCTCAGAGTTCATTTCATGCCAACCGGAACGCTCGATTTCCTCGGCATGGCGTTTGTATTTCGCATCAATGATGAGAACCACATCCTCTTTTTCTACAACAATGTCCGGCAAAAGAGAGCGTTGAGATCCTAGAGATGGAGGCTGCCAGTCTATGGGCACTTGCGTTTCCCGTTTCCGGCCAACTTTGACTGTTGCACCAGAACTTCTGGCAGCACGTTCGGCAAGACTCTCCACCCAGGCCTCAAAGAAAATTTCCATATCGAGGCTCCACGCGAGACCCGCCAAATCCGACATGCCCGCAAGCCCCCTCTCTTCTGCGGTCCATTCGATGGCTTGCAGACCATCTCGAAAGACTTTGTTGTTGATGGAAATTCTTCGTTGGAGTCGAGAGAGCAAGCCCCCAGAGGGTTCCGCTGGCAACGCTCCCAACAATTTTCCCAAAAGAAAATCGCATTCCCTGAGCAGATCTTGAATGACGCGGCCATGCTGGCGTTGCCCCATCAATGAATTCTTGTGGCGCAGAACAACCCATTTCAGTGCCGAGCGCAGTTCCCGATCGTCACGAAGATCGGGAAATACACAAGGCACCTGGTCAGCACGACCAAGCGCGATATGATTCACGGCATATTCGTTCCATAACACACTCCCTCGCGGTGCATTCAAAGTTTGACTTGTGATCTCAAACCGCCTTTGCATCGCATTAATCAGTCGGTGAATGCGCGGCAGAATGATGGACGATATTAGCCAAGCTGGAATTTGTCTTTCCGACTGGGGGGGATGAGGAAGTGGTAGCAACTGGGGAACTGCGCGAAAACCCATTGCAGAGAACATTTGGCCAGCAACGTTCCACGTGAAGCGAGGTTCTATAACCAAACCATAGTCCGGTCTCCCTGAAGTCGGGGAAATTAATGGAAATGCTCCAATGCGCGTCGATGGTTGGATTCGAACTCCAGCGATGCCATGGCTAAAGCCCACCTCTGCGACGATCCCAAAGTCTCTGAGTATTCCGCGATTGCAGGAAAGAAAGCTTTCTGCCGTTCTCTGGCCGGCTTTTTCTGGATCTGGAGCGCCACTTTGTTGTGGAAACCAGTCTGCAACAGGTATGAATGCTGGAGTTGAATCCCTTACCGCACGGGTATATCCTTTGAGGGGGATTTTAGAAGTCGGCATTACGAATCAATTAGGAGCGATCACATTATCCATGAATGCACGAATCTCCTCTGTAAAGCCCGCGACATATCCTTGCGCAATATATTCTCGGAGAAGCGGAAATAATTCCATCTGCAACTTCTTCTGCGAGTCCAGATCGGACTTTAGAAAATAGGACTGGCCCGGCATGAGCGAAAATGATTCCTCGGAAGCGTGTTCGATGAAAATTGCCTGCAGTTTTTCAAAAGCGGCCTTCATTTTCGGGTCCGGGTCGGGCTCAAGAGCCGAAAGTTGGGGCCAGAGAGAAATAAATGCAAATCTCCTTCGGACAGCCACGTCCAGAATAGCAATGCTGCGATCCGCGCTATTCATAGTTCCAATAACATCGAGGTTGGGCGGCAATCTGAATTCTTTGGAAAATTCCGGGAAATCATGGTTCAGGGAGAGTTTTCTTTCCGGCTCGCCGGGCTCGAACAAAAACAATGCCTCTCCAAGAACTTTTGCGAGATCCGCACGATTGATCTCATCAATGACCAAGAGGTAGCGCTTGTCCCTATTCTTAAGCGCCTCGGCGGCAGCGCTCATCAAATGCCCATGGGTAGGAGCGAAGGCCAATCCATTGTTCTCGCTGGAAAGCACTGGTGCCAAGCCCCCAATAAAATTTTCGTAGGTGGTATTCGGATGAAACTGAATAATTTTCCCATTTCCAGCATATTGCTGCTTCAGCAGGTTCGAAGCCATTCGAGTTTTTCCGGTCCCTCGTGGTCCCTCAAGAACGACAAAACGGCGATTTGATAGCGTTTCAAAAACATTTTGCTCGGAAATATTTGGAAGCAGCCTGCTCATCCACTCCGAGCGAACTTCATTGGCGCTGTTTTTCGCATCAGCTTTCCGATTGATCTGACGTTCATCAAAAAAAAGGTCAATGTAAGCGATTAGAGCTTTTAGTATTAATTTCTCATTGTCAGGACTTTTAATCTCTGGAGGAATAAAAACTGCATAAAGATGTTTTCCATATTTTTCGCAACTCGATGTCCAGTTTTCCAAACGCTCAGAGACCGAGGATGGGAGACTTAAATCAACCCGCGTAGGATCTTGCTTGGCCCACGAAAACACCCCTGAAATGTTTGATTCCCTGAGCCATGCAGACATTGCAGTGCAGCGGCGAATGTGCCCGGGGCGTCCTAAAATCATTTCATCCGGAGCAAGTCCTGCTGTTCCGACAACCATTCCAAAAATGGCAGGCATTGCATCATCATCCGATGGAAAAACTACAAAACTCATTCCGCCATATGAACCACCAGTAGGTTGCTCTGGTGCAATAAGCGCCAAGTATGGAGTTCTCTCTGAGGCATTCAATCGAAGCTGAAATCGTTTTTCATCGTTTTTCTTCTCAGTTAGGTCAGTTACGCGTAGATATCGAGCTTGCAAGTCCTCAGAAATACCCGCCCGGATCGTGTCATCCCATTGGCTTTTGGGTTTATAAAGAAGATTTAGAAAATGATTCATAGTTACTTAAAATTTTACAGGACACACCGTCAAAACCGAATCCGGCACGCCTGCCAGAACAAATACAAAATTCACCCCATCCACTTTCTTCAAAGTCAGCAACCCCTCGTGGTGGTTATCTTGAAATTTCGTGGAGTCCAAGCAGTCTGTGAAACAAACAACGAGTTTGGTAACTCCCCGGCACTTGGTCAGGAGGCTTCGCATCTTGTTCTGGATGGCCTCAAAGCAGTTGGTTTTGTCGAGAAGTGTCATTTTTTCCGGCTGGTCCGACTGATTCGGCGGTCGGTTTCATGGATTTGAGGATGTCTCCCAAGGCGGGCAGGGGCGGGGATTTTTACAGGCATGAAGGAAACGGACGGCAGGGAAACGACTCCACGGGATGCGCGTGCCGTCAAATTGGCCAGCATTTCGCGGCAGGCGCCGTAGAGGATGGATGAGCCCGTGACTTCAATAAGGTCTTGGATTTTCTGCTGCGGATACTTTTCATGAACCAAGAACTGGCCTGTGACTCGGAGCAATCCCGAGTAAACCGAGGGCTTCCCATCACTTTCACCGCCAAAGGAGACGGTCAACTCGACCTGCCAGCGCAGGGGTGTGGTGTCAAGTTGGCAAAAGCGCCGGTTGATCTCCAGCTGGAGCGATGGGTGGGCGTCTTTGCTGTCGCTGGCATGAACCTCGATATCGAGGAACTCGTGTTTTTCGATCTGGAGGGGAGAGGCGCTAAGCGGCTGCGGTGGCGTCTTCATGAGAGAGGGTCGGAATTTCAAAAGTGACCTCCGCTGTTTTTTTGGCGGTGGATTCGGCGTGGAGGAAGGCGGGATGGACCTCGGCTTCATTCCAAAGATGCCAACGCACGCGCTTGGTCGCGGGTGCCAGGCAGTGGTGGTATTTGGCTCCAACCGCCCGGGCGGCACGGACCATTGTCTGGGTCGTGAAGTTCCCCTGGCCGGAAAGCATGGCGGTGACTCGCGAAGGTTGAATTCCCATCCGCCGGGCGAGCTCCATCCGGGAGATACCCTGTTCTTTCATGCGGGTCAGCAGGGCATCGACGAATTTGAGGTTTTCGAGTTCCGCCTCACCCTCAAGGGAGAGAGGGGAGGAGAAGAAGTCCGCGAGCAGATTCGACCCGTTGGTCATTTCAATTTTCATGGGAAAGAAGGATCAGTTGAATTTTTGTGGATGGTTGGATTTTGGCCGCAAGATAGCGCGCTCTGAGATTTTGAGCCTTTGCGATGTCTGCCTGCTGGTTTTTGCGTGTATTTTTTGTGCCGCCATTGGAAGCGATAATCAATTGAGGTTTCAAGCCGGGCAATTCATCATAAAATGCGTAAAGCCGAAGCCCTGGGCGCTTGAATTCATAAATGCCCCCGCCGACGCTGCGAAAAGTGAACTCATGCTCGTAGCGGTCGTGTTCGGCGATGTTTTGGACACGGGTTTTGATGGATTCGGCACCGCGGGGGTTGCTTTTGAGGAGGCGGTTCAGAAACTCGTCAGCGAGATTCCTGCCGTCCAAACCAAGAGTGACCACCCGTCTAACCGTTCCAACATGAATCGTGCTGAGCGTGATTTCAATCATTATTTCACTTCTATGTGAAAATCCTGTGGCGGCGGCCCGGTAACAGAAGGGATGCGGATGGGTTCTCTTTCAAATCGAAAAAATGGGCGCGGCGATCGCGAAAACCTCCGCCCCACTCCGCCATCTCCGCTTCGTAAATAAAGCGAGGCTGGCTATAGACCTCTTCCGAAAGATGCCGCAAATTTCCAGTGAGCAATTGCCCCTCGAGCCCGAGCAAGGATTCCAAACAGCCAACATCCTCCAACGAGCGCTTGGAGACATGCTCGGCGAGGTTTCGAGGCTCCCAGATCGGACGAGGTTTTTTTGCTTCCATGGGTTGAAAACTTGGCGAAACCATAAGTTTAAATTCCGCTCTGGAGGTAGCAAGCCTGTGGATGATCGAAAATCGAGGATTTGCCAATACGGCGGCGCGAGGTTTCGAACGGGCGAATTCCACTTTATTTCTTGGCGCTCGCGGACGGCGCATTCGCGCCTGAGGCTTGGGTCGGCAACGGCGTGCCAACCCTGCTATGGCATCATTTGGTTTCGCTGCAATCGCGGTTGAGTGTCTTTCACGGTCGAGACGACCATGCCCCCTTCTTTTTTTCTCTGCGCCACGGCGGCTCTGCGTGAGGTTTGGGTTCATGGTCCTTTTTTAATTTGCAGTTCCTTCTTGGCGGGTGTGGTCCAGATGTCGCGGTAGTTGCCAACGCTTGGCGAGACGATGGCGATGGCTTGCGGCGGCGGGGTATTGCTGTCGAAGAATTCGGTGTTCATGGCGCCGTCGGGCCAGCGGGCGCGGAAACGCTGGGTGCGGGCTCCATTTGAGGGCCAGGTGTAATGCGAGGCATACTGGGAGAATGATGGCGTGAGTTCGATGGTGATGGGAGCCACGCCAAGAACATTGCCGTTCCAATCCACCAGCGCGCCTGGTGGCGCGGTCTGGATCTGGATTTCCTGTGGCTTGAGCTGCGCGCGCTTGATATCTGGCTCGGGCTTCTGAATGGCTGCGCAGGCGCTGAGGAGCAGGGCAAGAAAGAGCTGGGTGATAGCGTTCATGAAGATGGCGTGTGGCGCGGCGCGGAGGCCAATGAGGCATCGTCAACGCAAGTGGGAAACAAAGGCGCTTGCATTTGCAAGTCCACTTGGGGTGGTTCCTCTGGCACAAACGGTTCGCGGAAGCGGAGCGTCTTCGGGGCGGATGCGGGATTTGCAAACAGCGAGATTTCCCAGCCTGCGCACGAAACCTCGGTGCGCCCGACACGGATTTCGACCGGCGTCACCTCGATATCGATGGTGGCCGAGTGCCCCGCGTCGGAATGGTAGGTCTGGAGGAGCTTCTTCAGCTTGGAATGGCGAAGAAAGCACACGCCGGCCCGCTCGACAGTGCCTTCACAACCCCCTCCGATCTCTCCGCAGGAGAGCGTCACACGCTCCTCCGAGGCCCGAATGCGCAAAATCGGCTGCATACCGCTGCAAACAGCTCGAAGCAGGCGGATAAAAGGAATGCGTGGCACGAGGAATCTCACGGTTAATCGAAGAGGATGCCGGTATTCATGTCGCTGGGCGGATACCAGACGATGCCGTGCTCGGTTTTCAGAATCCTGCGCATGCGGCCCCAAACATCGTGGCAGCGGCCCATGCCGACGATTGGCGACTCTTTTTCGGCCCGGCGCTCGACTACCCGCATGATGAGCTTGATGTCTGGGTCGTCCTCGATGGGGTCATAAAATTCCCGCAGCGGGTCGTTCAAGCACTGGTAGGTGCGGGCTTTTTCGATGCGGCGCAGTAATTCGCGATCCCGAATCGGTTTTCCATACGCGTTGGTTTGCATGGCTCAAAACACAAACTCACTCTGGCGCGCGAAGCGTCTTGGGAATTGAGTCTGCGGGCGAAAGCAGCGCGTGGCTGCTTGGAAGGCGGATAGGATTTTGGTGATCATTTCGAGGGAGACTCTATCAACACCGGTCGGACATCCGCTGGGGGTGGAAAAATTTTTTTTTACAAGCGAGCGAGAATTCAAAACACAACGGCCGCGTGCCCACAGGGCTCCGAAATTGCTATGCCAGTGAGTTCGCAGCTCGGGCCTCGCTTGACACGCTTCCCCTATACTGAAGGTAGAGCATGACTCCTATTTTCTCCCCCCACCCCAAACG
This sequence comes from Terrimicrobiaceae bacterium, assembly GCA_044340205.1. Classification (GTDB taxonomy): domain Bacteria; phylum Verrucomicrobiota; class Verrucomicrobiia; order Chthoniobacterales; family Terrimicrobiaceae; genus UBA967. The sequence goes on along the minus strand of JBIIUB010000012.1, from coordinate 19,205 downwards.
CCTCAAGCGACCCATTTTTAGCGACAGCGACACTGGGCTCGCCCACCCGCTTGACACGCTCTCCCTATACTAAAAGTAGAGTATGACTCCTTTTTTCCACATCCACCGCCGACTGCTCGAGCACCCGTTTTCCCACGGCGCAATCGGACCAGTGCGACCTCTTCACGGAGGCGCGAGGAACCCCTTTCTCCCAACCACCCGACCGCGCGCAATCATGCCGCACGGCGGGCCAACAATCGCCGGTTGGGCTGAAGCACCAAACCATGGATAAAACCATGCTAAACACCACCCCGCTGAACGAGGCTCAGCGGGAATCAGTGGCCGCCGCCTTGAACTCCATCCGCTCCTCGCTGGGCTTTCTCGTTGGGCTTCGCCCCAGCGACAAGCAACGCCTGTTAAAGATGGGTAATAAAAACCGCGCCTTCGTCGAAGACGCCATCAAAGCCGGAGTCAGCAACCCCTCCATGCTTCCACGCTCCATCGAGCCGGAGACATTGCAGGGTAAACTGACACTCTTTGGCCAACTGCGAGAGGTTCAGTCCGATCTGCAGCAGGTCACAGAGCTGATCAACAACACCGTCACGGTGATGGGCAGCGAACTATATGAGGACGCGCGCCTCATCTACTCGCTCACCAAGACCAAAGTCCAAGCCGGCGGCTTGAACACCACCTCCGCGTCGCTCTCCAAGCGCTTCGCAGGGCAAGGCCGCCGCTCCGCAGACAAAACGGAAGACAAGGCACCGTTGATGCAGTAGCCAGAAATCCTCACGGATCAAAAGCAGATAGCCTGTCGGGATTCGCACTCCCGGCAGGTTATTTTTTTGCCTGCGTCGCGGACGGACTTGCCAAAACCCAACTCCTGAAAACCACCTCCATCAAGCCCAAAAGATGATTTTTTAAAAATCATTTTCCCCTATTCGGAGTGAATTAACCTCAGACTTAAACCGGTTTACCAATCGAGTGAATTGGTTCACATCAGACCTGAACCGGTTTACCAATCGGGTGAACTGGTTCACCTCGGACTTAAACCGGTTTACCGATCGGGTGAGTTGGTTCACCTCAGACCTGAACCGGTTTACCAATCGAGTGAATTGGTTCACCTCAGACCTGAACCGGTTTACCAATCGAGTGAATTGGTTCACCTCAGACCTGAACCGGTTTACCAATCGGGCAAATTGGTTCACCTCCGACCTAAACCGGTTTACCAATCGGGTGAATTGGTTCAGCTCCGACCTAAACCGGTTTGATGCATAGAAAGACGCCTACCTTCAAGCGAAGGGATCGTAGCCGACGAGTTTGAAAATCCCGAGCATGGCCACATAGAGCAAAACCGTGACCATGCTCGCGAGGCCCAAGCTTGCAAAAAAAGAGAACCGGCCCAGCAGCCAAGGGAGTGTGGCAAAGAGGCCGAGTGATGGGATGACGAACCAGAAGACCTGCAGCGAGAAGGCGGCGATTTTTTGGGTGTCCTTGGTCTCCCAATAAATCCACAGCATTGAAATGAGGGAGAGCAAAGGCAGAGCTGCGAGAAGCGCTCCCCAGAAGCCCATGCGTTTCGTCGCTTCTGTGATGGCGACAATCATGAGGGCGCTCAAAACGACTTTTATCAAATAAGGCACGGCAGGAGGATTCACCAAGCAAGCCGCCGCTGCCAACCACCAAAAAAACGCGTCGACTCAGCGCACCTCGACCTTGGTGCCCGCTTTCACAAGCTGGCAGAGGGTGAAGGCGTCCCAGTTGGCGAGGCGGATGCAGCCACTGCTTTCATTTCGTCCGATGCGGTCTGGGGTATTCGTGCCGTGCATGCCGATGCTCGGGCGGTTGATTCCCATCCAGACGATTCCCACCGGGCTGTTCGGGCCGGGAGGGAGCATGAAGGCGTTCTCGCTGCGGACTCCGCTTTCGAGCACGGATTTGTCCCAACGGAAATGCGGCAGCAGGATGTTGCTGGTGATTTTCCAAGTGCCGAGCGGCACGGGGATTTTTGCGGAACCGGGGGTGCAGGGGAAACAAGCCACGATGCGGCCCTCCTCATAGACCTCGATCAATCGCTCACTACGGAGGAGCACAAGGGAGCGCTTGGGCTCCGGGGTTGGAGTCGGAGTGGGCTGCGGCGTTGGTGTTGGCGTTGGCGTTGGCGCGGGTATTTGCTCGATGGGCGAAGGTTGGATGGGCTTGGATAAATCATACGAGGCAGGCAGCGGAAGCGGAGGGGGCGGCGGCGGAAGGGTCGCTGCGACAACCGGCGACTTGCCTTTGGAAGCGCGCTCTTTTTCGAGGGCTTTGACATCCGAGAGCCGAAATTCCTTCACATCTGGAACACGAAGAACACTGCCAACAGCGGGCGCGGTGATCTGGGGATTCAACTCGACGAGAAACTTCTGGTCGCAATGAAAGCGTTCTGCAACGGCCTCCCAGAGCGTGCCGTATTTCAGAGACTTGAGCTTGGCCTGAGCGGAAGGCTCGGAGGACACAGGCCCCACCCATGCGGCGTCATCTTCCGAAATCACATACTCACGATACGGGGAAGCTACTGAGGAGACATCCAACATCGTGCCGCGAGGAACTCCCATGGAATCGCAGTAACGGTCTGCCGCCTTCTGGGTGAACTCGCCGCCAAGGCCGTCGATTTTCCCGGGACGAAACCCGGCACGGTCCAGAAAAACCTGCACGCGGGTGAGTTCGATGCGCTCGGGTGCGTCCGGCGGAGGGGCCTGCATTTTTGCGGCGGGCACTTCGACTGGCTCTGCACACAAACCAAGTATCGTCTGCAAGAGTGTGGCAAGAACGCAGGCAACGAATTTGCGAGGATCAAACATGCGCGGACTCAACACGAACCGTCAGCCTCTCATCAAGAGTGATATTTTTTGATTCTACAGGACGCTATCAGGCGACTTCGCCGACATAGATGCGGTGAGCCGCGCGTTTGGCGCGTTCGTGCGATTTGGCCTCAAACTCCTCTGTTCGAAAACCTGCGCGTGACAGGCTGGACAGGAACATGGGCTCGGGCTCAGCTGACCAGAAAGCGACTCGTCCACCCGGTCGGAGGGCTCGCCGAATCAGCGCGAGGCCTTTGCCGTTGTAGAGGCGCGAGTTTTTCGCCTGAACGAATGAAGTGGGGCCGTTATCCACATCCAGAAGAATGGCATCGTAACGCGCTGGTCCGTTTTTAATGCAATCGAAGACATCACGGGTCAGGACTTCCACGCGACGATCATCGAGCAGCTTGCCGTTCAGGTCCTGCAGAAACTCGCGATTCCAGGCAACAACCTCAGGCAGCAGCTCGGAAACCTGTGCCAACGCATTGGGGCCGGCAATTTCCAGAACGCGCCGCAGGCTAAATCCCAAGCCCAGACCTCCGATGAGAATGCTTGGACGATCAACTGGATAACGGAATTTGCAGGCCACATCGGCCAGAAGGAGTTCTGAAACCGTGGAGTTCGACCCCATAAGCTGTCGGCCATTGAGTTTGAGAAAATATTCCCCATCGTGTTCATGAAGGGAAAAGCGGGCGCCGTCCGGAGTGCGGGTTTCGGCTAGGTTGCGAAAGGAAATCATGTCGGGCAACCTATTCGCATCTCTATGCATGTCACCCTTCGAATTCCTTGGAGACTCAGCCGAAGTGCGCTTGTCCCACAGCGCTAAACAGTGGCGTCGAGCAGGCCTGTTATAGCATCGCGAAATCTTTGAATCGTGAAGGGCTTGGAGAGGAACGCGGTGCGAGGAAGAACCGAAGCCTTCATCACAGCGCCACTGTCCGGTGCTCCCGATATGAAGAGGACAGGCGTTTCAATACCACGGCGGCGAACCTGCTCGATAAAGGTGACGCCGCTCGTATAGGGGAATCGATAGTCGCAAACGATGAGACCGATCTCGGGATCGGCTGCTGCATCGAAAGCGCTTGTGGTGTCGAGGTGATGGACCTGGCGTTGGCAATCCATGCTGGCGCAGAGGTCTTTCAATGTCTCAAGCACCATCGGGTCGTCATCAATCAGGAGAATGGGAGGAAGGGCGGATGTGGTCATGGGCTCGTGGGGTTAATGCATGAGGTCGAAATGTTCGCGCCCGCCAGAAGGTATGGAGGCAACGAGTTTTTCTTCGAGAATCCGTGTGATGTGCTCGGCGGCGTGGCCATCGCCGAAAACGCTGGAGCCTTTGGTCATGGCATCATAGGCGGCCGGATTGGTGAGAAGGTTTTCCGTTTCGCGGATGATATCCTGAACATCGGTGCCGATGAGTCGGAGGGTTCCCGCCATGACGCCCTCGGGCCGCTCGGTTTCACGCCGCAGCACGAGGACCGGCTTGCCAAGAGCGGTGGCCTCCTCTTGAACGCCGCCGGAATCCGAAAGCACAAAACGGGACTGCTGCAAGGCGTTTAGAAATTCGTCGTGGTTGAGTGGTTCGCAAAGTGTGATGCCAGCGCGGTTTTCAAGCAGGGGTTTGACATTTTCGCGAACCGAGGGATTCGGATGCAGCGGGAAGAGGAAATGAATGCCCGCGTTGTTTTCCGCGAGGTGCTTGATGGCAAGGGCCACAGAGCGCATGGGCGTGCCGATATTTTCACGGCGGTGGCAGGTGACCAAAATCAAGGACTGGGCGTCATCGGGCACGCCATCCGGGAGGGTGGACGCCTTGGAGTGGCGGATCATCCACTGCAGGGCATCCACAACGGTGTTTCCCGAAACGAAAATCGAATCCTCCGGGATGTTTTCAGCACGCAAGAGCGAGGCGGAAAAATCGGTGGGTGCGAAATGCCAGTTCGCCAGGCGGCTGAGCATGACGCGATTCAGCTCCTCGGGAAAAGGCGAGTAGCGATTGTGGGAACGCAATCCCGCCTCCACATGACCGACAGGGATTTGATGATAAAAGGCACAAAGCCCTCCCACAAACGCGCTGGTGGTGTCGCCTTGCACGACAACACCATCGATGCGGTTTCCGCTGAAAACCTGTCCGAGCGCCGTGCTGAGAGCGGCCGTGAGATCCCAGAGGCTCTGACGCGGCCGCATGACGCCGAGATCCAGATCGGGAGTGATGCCGAAACTTTGAAAGATCTGGGCCGTCATTTCGGCGTGTTGCGATGTGGAGATCGTGACCGGCCGAAGCAAATCTGAGGCTTGCAGGCTGCGAATCACGGGAGCCAGCTTGATGGCTTCGGGACGCGTGCCAACGATGACGGCTATGGTTTTTTGGGATGAAAGGGATGTCATACAGGGCTGAGTTGAAATTCAAATGGCATACCGGCGCAGCGTTCGCTGATTTCTTGAAGGTCGGCTTGCGCAAGGAGCCCGCTCATTCGGAAGGTGATTCCCGAGTCGCGGATTTGGTGGACGACCACTCCCGTGCGCTCGCTGAAGCCAGGGGCGAGGAGTTCCTCGGCTTCGAGACCGGACGGACTTTCCGCCGCGCTGGCGTTTGGGAGACCTGATATCTGGCGCAGTGCTTTGAGGATTTTGGCTTGTTTGACGAGGCCAAGTTGGACGAGAAGACGATCCACCGGACCCGAGATGAGTCGCCGCATGTCGCGGATGCGCACGGCATGGTCGCGGGTCAACTCACCGCCGTCGACAAAGTAGTCCATAAGCGCATCCTCGCCGAAGCGCAGGGCGGAAAGGTCGTGGTGCAACTTGGCGAAAGCCGTTGGCGTGTCGGCACAGAATGCCACCTCGGGCCCGAGAATCTCATTGATGCGCAAGCCCACATTGGGATGCATCGGATTGGTGATGCCTATCGTCCCGTCGCTGAGAGGAATGAGTCCGTGGAGTTCACAGAACACGGGGCCAAGCGCCTTGATGAGCGAGACGCTGATTGTGAGGCGCGAGAAATCCGCCTCGGAGACACCAAGGTCGCCCGCCACGAGACGGCGGACTTTTTCCGGTGAGATCAATCGCAAGCTGATCATGGCATCCGCCAGCGTGCGCGAGCGCGTCATCTGAAACTGCCGGACGCGGAGACGGTCCCTTGCGTTGAGCATTTCAAACTCCTCGCTGAGCGGATGGCGGGGTTGAGCATCCAGAAGGCGTGCTGGATAAATCGAATTTCGAAGCGCCCAGAGATTCGAGGGGCGCAGAAGCCGGGCTTCGATCGGGGCGCCGGCGATTTGCGCGACCGCCTGGATGTCGTCCTCGGTGGGCGGCTCGGTAAAGGCGAAAGCCAGCGCGCCATCCTCGCCGACTGTGGATGGCATGGCCCGGAAGCGCAGGGCTTGCGCCTCGGACCATCCGTCCAAGGACTCTGGAGATATTTCCTCCGGCGTGACAATTTCCGCTTTCAGGTGTGCGAAACGAGACCAGATGTCGAGGAACTGATCCTCGTCGATGAGTTGCATGTCCAAGAGCGCACGCGGTGCGGAGAGACCTCGGTGTTTGCTGAGAATATCCTGCAATTCGGGACGGGAAATATAGCCTTCCTCGACGAGGAGATCCTCGACGGAGCGCGAGTATTCCTCCAATTCCGCCGCTCCTGGAAAGACATGGCTGGTTTTCGTCCAGGCAAGTGGCGTGTTGAAGAGGCGGTGCTGGACATAAAGCCAAGCGGCCCGGAATGTCGCGCCCATGTTGATGAAATTCACCACCGGATAGCGCGGAATTGCAAAGAGACCCTGGCGGAGACCATAGACATTGGACACGCAGGTCACCTTCTGGCCGACCCTGTAGACAAGGAGCGCGGTGCACACGAGAACGATGCGCCACAGCAGGCTGTCGGCCTCGAAAAGCGGCTTCACAAAAATCCAATTCCTAAAATCCGTGTGCAGAACAGCGAACTCAAAGAGCACATAGCCCATCACGCAGTAGCCAGCGGCATTGATGCAATGGACAACAGGCGCGCGGCGGTCGCGGAGGAGTGTATAGCGGACGGCGGCGGAGCCCCACCAACCGCCATGCTGCCATCCCTGAAAGGCTGTGCCGACAATCCAACGGGCCTTCTGCTTCACGGCATCGACAAAGCGCAGTGGGAAATTCTCACGAACGGCAACGCTCTCGGTGACCGTGCGCGTCGAGACGACTTCGCCTTCAGCATTTCGCGTTACGACTTCGCGCTCGACCGGATGGTCAATGAATCCGGCACGGAAACCCGAGCGGCAGAGTTCAAGGCCCACCATGTAGTCCTCTGCAAGTTGCCCCTCGCGGAATGGACCTGAAGCATTTTTTGAAGCTAAAAAATCGAGCGACTTGCGGGAGAATGCCGTGCCGACACCGGCGGATGGCACGACGCCGCCAATCGCCTCGCGTGAATACATGTCCTTCACATGCCACTCGGCGAACTCATCGATATAGGAATTACCTACCCAGTAACGCCATGGATTGAGTTCCAGCGGAAAAACAGGAATCTGGCCCATGTCGAGAACCGAGGGCACATAGTGGTTGTAAACCTTCAGCGTGAGTGGGTGCATGACATCCTCCGCGTCGTGAAGGGCGATGATCTCATACTGCCTGCGGCCCGGAATCTCTCGTGCCTTCATCACCTCGAAAATAGCATTGAGGCAATCGGCCTTCGATGTCGGACCGGGGCGGCGAGTTACCGCCTTGTGGATGCGGGGAGAGATGCGAGTGAGTTCATCCACACAGCGGTTCGTCTCGGCGTCATTCGGATAGACCCCGATGAAGATGTCATAGCGTTCGTAGATGAGAATCTTCCTAGCATAGTCGGCCATGCGGTTGATGATGCCTCCCTCCATCCATGCCGGGATGAAAATGGCGATGAGTTTTTCGGGTTCGTTTTTGAGCTTTTCGAGGGAGACCGGACGGGCATTGCGGTGGCCACGCAGGTAGCGCAGGAATTGCATATCAAAGAAGACATCATCGATCCCAAAAACGAGGAATCCGATGGCTGAGATATAGGCGAGAACGACAAATAATGTGTGCAGAGTGTCCATAGGAATTACCAGCGGAGGGAGAGTGAAACGGTGAGACGAAAATCCGAGTAGTTCGCGGCGGTGTCGCCGCGGGTATTGTTGCTGTTGCGTCCGAGGTAGGAACCTAAAACATAATCAACGCTTGTTGTCAGAACGGCGGCGCCTACGGGTGCCGTGACGAAGCGCATCCCAGGCCCCGCCTCGAAGTAGTTATCGTAGTAGTTGCCCTTCGTATCCATCGTAAGGTTTTCGAGTCCGTAAATATCGACGGCAGCGGCCTTGCCGAATTGCATGATGCGGGCGCCTTGGCGGGACTGGCCATAGGCGAGGCAGTCCGGTAGGCGGCTGTAGTAGGCCGCATCGCCGCCGGCCTCAACAAACCAGTCGAACCGGAGTCGCACCGGGGACCAGTTGTTGAGCGACCAGCGGGATGCTTGGCTGTTAGAGGGAAGTGTTGAAAGACCACCGGGGGATACGGCTTCAAGATCGATACTGGTCCATTCCCGGCCGGGACCCCAAGCCCAGTAGCCATTGAGACCGGCTATGATTTCGGCGAACCAATCTCCATTATGCTGTTCGGTGCCTCGAAGATCCTTCTGAAGGCCGCCGAGGACATAGAGGACAAATGACTGGTTGGCGAATGGACGAATGCGCGCACCGGCATGAAAACCAGCCAGGTTTTCGTTGTAGATGGTGGGAATCCCCTGCCCCGGTCCTTGCCCGTTGCTCGTGTTTGTAGAGTCGAGACTGAAGTCGGCTTGCACAAAGGGCTCGATCCAGCGCGCGCCGGGAATAAAGGTTCCTTCGCGGAGACGCCCGGAGGATACGCCGATATTATAACGGGAGAGGTAGGTGCCATAGAGGTCCAACTCGCCCCACGCCCATCGCTCGAGATTGTGGGAGGGCCAGAGGGCGTCGATCTCAGCAGCTGCGACGCGACTCAGCGTGGCATCGCCTCCCTGGTCGCGCACATCGCGCCAGATTTCAAAGGCCTCAACCCAGCGGCCCTGCTCCGCCAACAAGGCGGCCAGTTGAAGGCGCGCACGAGGATCCGGATTTTCACCATCGGCAATATCACGAAGGACGACGATGGCGGCCAGTGGATCGCCCAAACGCTGCAGGGCGGCGGATTTTTCCATAATCAATTCCATGCTCGCCTCGCCATTGCGCTCGAGTTGATCAATTGCTTGAACCGCCTCCTCGTCCCGCCTCGAACTGATGAGGTCGTAAGCCGCCTGCTGGCGATCCATCCTTGCCTGACGGGCGCGGTATTCCGCTTGGCGGCGGAGATCCTCGACGGAAGGCGGCTGGGCGCGGGCTGCATTTTCAAGCGCTTCGGCGTGGTCGAGCGCCTTGAGGCTGCCGACCGCCATGGATGCGATATCGGCGTTCCAGGATTTTGCCAGCTCGTTGAAAAGCCCGCGCGCCTCGGCATTTCGCCGATCGAAGACAAGCGCTGTCGCCAGGCGGAACCGAAGTCCCTCGTCGCCGGGATTCGATTCGATGGCTTTTTGAAGAACAACCGTAGCTTCGGAATGTCGACCTTGGTTGGCCAACGCGGCGGCCTCGGCCACCGGATCGCCCGACTCCGAAAAAAGCGGAGCGGTGGTGACCAACAAGGCGAGGGAAAAATAGTAAAGTGGTTTCATGGAATTCAACTTCTGGGAACGGAAAAACGGGTTACGGGGTCGATGACCGGGAGACTGGATGAACGGGCCGTCTCCACAGCGGCCAGCATGTCCTGGAAGCGCATCCACGCGGGGATCACAACGACGGCCAGTCCACCGCGAAGGCTTGATATGCCCCGGATCATTTTCAGGAGTTCGGCATTTGCAGCGCCGTCCATTCCCGCATGCACATTGGGAGGCAGGAGCCAACCGCCCTCCGGAAGGCGGAGCGGCACAGCGCTGGCATAAGGAACCGGTGCCTCCCCCGGAATCCGCTGAACAAACGCACTGCCAACCTCGAGACCGGATGCAATGGATGGAGTGTCCTCCGTGCCTTCGACTCGAATGCCTTCCTTGCGAAACACCTCCATGCGCTCAGGGCCGTTGCCGCCGCGCAAGAAGACCCGTCCGCCGTGGGCCTGCGCGTAACGAAGACCGTCCAAAAACTCGTCGCGCGGCGTGATTTCTACACCTGGAGAAACCTCCTTCATTTGCGCCGTGACGACGAAGGGCATCTTCTGACTTTCAAAAAAGTCCACCAAACGCCGAAGAGCAGCGGGACTGCAGGAGGGATTGTAGTCCTGAATGACAAAAACCATCGCCGGCGTGGCCTCCTGCCCGACTCCGTAAAAGTCGAGCAAGACATCCGAGAACACCATGGAAAGGGGAGCATCCGTCGGCAAGGTGGCGAATCCCGTGCGGTCTCCAACCTTCCAAGCCAGAGGTTGGGTTCCCTTCGAAGTCGAGGTCGCTGCCAGAATACGAACGCCTGAACGGGGCTCCCCGTAGAACGGATCAACCCGGAGAGTCCACTCAGCGCCGCGATAATTGAGCTTGGTCTTCTCAAGAGGAGTGGAGGCCTTGGCAGTGGTCGAGGGCGTATCCGCAGCGAAACATGAGGCAGCTCCGAGAGCTATCACAGGCTTCGACGATTGCTGGACGGCCTTCAATATCTCGGGCCTCAACTTGGGAAATCCCGAAATCCCTGCCAGCACGATGAAGTCGGCCTTCTGCAAATCCTCATCGCTCACCTGCGAATCCACAAGGGTTCGCACGCGGGTGTCAAAACGCCTGAGTGTGGCCTCGATCGGGGCGACTTCATTGACGAGCGAGAAGGGCTTCGAAAGCGTGTCGTGGATGATGAGCGTCTCAGAGGCCGCAGGGCAGACAGTCGCGCCGCACAAGAGAACCAATGCCGCCGCAAGGGAAAGTTTTTTCACAGTTCGTCTCCGTTTTTGTGATTCTGTCGGCGGCGAACCATGATGCGCTGGAGGAGATAAAGCCCCGCCATCACACCGAACGACGCGCCGGCGATCCAGTAGTTCACGCTCTGCGTCAGGAATCCGGCCTCGGTTTTGTCCATGCGCCTATTCTCGATATCCGCCGGAGTTGTTCCCGTGGCGAAGCCTGTGAGAATTTGATGAGAGAGGGAAACCTCCTGGATGAACCGCACATCATAGGTGATGACGCGCCCGCTCGCATCAGCCGCAGCGACTGTTCCGCTCAAACGCTCCGAGATGCTACGATCCGTAAGGAGTTCAACCGTGGTATTGCCACCGTAACCATCCAGGCCACCAATCGTGGCGAAGAGTTCCCCCTTGGACCAAGGGGATGGCAGGAGTTGCACAAAGCTGAGGGTGGAGTCGAAATCCACCAAAGGCACTGGCTCCCCGCGCAACATGATGGAACCGGCATTCGATTCCGTGCCCTCGATGGCAAGGCGCAGGTTTTTGCCAAGAGCCATCGGCCACTGGAAGGCGGACCCCAGAATCAGGCCGGAACGGCCCTCCAGACGCACCGGATCAGGAGGCAGCCCTGGAGCATAAGTCGCCACCTGCGGCCAAAGCACCGGCATATCGGACAACTGGCGACCCAGATGGATGCCGATGGTTTTCAGAAGTTCATTTCGCTCCGGACTGCTCTCTGCAGGGAGCAAAATGGCGGTGCGCCGCAGGAATGCGTCGCGCAGGCAGAGCGATCCCAGGCGGCTCAGGTCGTTGATGACAACGGGTGTGGATGGGATATTCAGCATCGAATTTCCTCCCAGCGAGACCCAGGCCCGCTCGTCGTTGCGGTGGGCGCAATCAACCGTGCCGATGTCCAAATAGCTGGAGACGGAGAGGGTCGAGGGATCCCGCCCTGTGATTCCTGCCGGAATGACAAGGCGCTGACGGGTTCCAGAGGCGTTCTGGGGAGTAAGGGCGACGCTGCCGATCACGACATCGTTCAGGCGCACATCGAAGGCGGATGTCTTGTCGAGCGCTCCGGAGTGGGAGAGATCCACATCCACATACCCGCCGGGCGTCGTTTGAAAACTCGGGGGGAATGCAATGTTTCGCGAGGTTTGATTGCGGAAAAGTCCCCTCAGGACGATTTCTCCACCTCTTAGGGAGCCCAACGCCATCTCACCGGGCACCGGTTGGGCCAACTTCTCCGCGATAGGCGAGACAGCAGGCGCTGCAGTGATGATCCATGGGTTGGATGGCACATTCCGGAGGGCCGTTTCGCTGCCGAGGGTTTGCGCGGCTTTTTCCAAGCCTGCGGAATCCGCTCCGCTGATGAGCATCCAGCGTCTTTGGGAATCCGCCGGACCCGTAATAATCTCCGCAACCATCCCCTCCCCTTCACCGAGGGACTCGAGGCATTTTTGAACATCTGGCGGGAGCGGAGTCTTTGTGAGATGAGAGCGCAGACCAATCAGCATTCCGTTTCTGGCGGTGGATTCCCCCGCAAAGGCCGAGATTTCCTTCACCTGCACGGCATCGGGATCCGTGTAGATGGTCTGCCCCATGCGCGAGGCGGCTATGAGAAGTGTGCGGAGTTCCGCCTCGCCCGCCTCGCTTGGCACGAGCAGTGAGACAACAGGCTCGGGACGCGTTTGGGAGGCCGACCGGCGGAACTCCGCAAGATTCATGAGCGCAGGTTCTGTGAGGGATTCCGGGAACCGCTGAATCTCAGGAAAAAGGGACGCGCGGGAGCATGCCACCTGAATGCGACTGCCGGCGCCCAGTTCCACCCAGGCGGCGGGATTGTCCACATCGCGGCAGGGCGATTGTGTGGTCTGCAGAAGACAACTAACCGTGACGCGGTTCCAGCCGGGCTGGAGCATGTCGGCAGCAAGCGGAACCGAAATTTTGCCGCGATCCTGCGAGTCGGGGATTTCTTTTTTAGTTCCAAGCCGAACGCTGGTGATGTCGCGGTTGTTCAATTGAACGCTCATGGTCGAGACATCTGGCAAGAGAAGCGGCGAAGCCTGCCAGAGCAGGGTCAGCTCGCTTCCAGGCTCCAGACGCACATGCTCGGGAAGTTTGAAGGCGTAGTCCTTTTTGGAAAGCACCCCCTCGATGCGCCTCTGGTCCTTCTCAAAGAGGGGAACCTCGAAGGTGCCGGTCGCAGGAGATCGATCGGCAGGGGCCGCTTCAAGCGCGGTGAATCCCAACCCAGCGGCGACCAGGGCCGCGAGGATTGCGGAGTGCATTGACATTTTGGAAAGGTTCGGAGTTTTCACGGACCGCACCTTAAAAGCCCTCCCCCCCGCCGCGGTATGGGGACTAACCCCTACGATCCAAGCCCCATCGAGCGCCTCCTAATATACGCATTGCGAAAAAGGCCTGACTTGGATGTAATATGGGCCAGAAGGCTCGCTCGTCCGATGGCTCAAAAAATCCCAAAAGAAACTCCGTCCCTCGAATCCGCCATGCAGCGGATATCCGAAATCGTTACCGCCATGGAAGAGGGCAACCTACCTCTGGAGAAGCTGATTGATTGCTACGAAGAGGGCATCGGCCTTGTGAAGGACTGCCAGGAAAAATTGGACGCCGCCGAGAAGCGAATCCAAATCATCACACGCGACGCACGCGGAGGCGTTGCCTTGGAAGAGTTCGAGGAACAGGAAGACTGAGGCATGTCTGAACACATTCCCGGCCCGTTGCTGGCCAAGATTCATTCCCCGGAGGATGTCCAAGCCCTGCCATCCGAGCAACTACCCCATCTGGCCCAAGAAATCCGCGAGGAATTGATTGGCGTTCTTTCCAAGACCGGTGGCCATCTGGGGCCGAATCTCGGTGTGGTCGAACTCACGATTGCACTGCACCGGGTGTTCAACACACCTAAAGACAAGTTTGTTTTCGATGTCAGCCACCAAGGCTATGTCCACAAGCTCCTGACCGGACGACTCGACCGATTTCCGACGATCCGACAATACGAGGGACTCAACGGATTTCTCCTGCGCAGCGAGAGCGAGCACGATTCCTATGGGGCAGGCCATGCCGGAACCGCCCTCTCCGCCGCGCTTGGCATGGCCGCCGCTCGCGACCAGATCGGCTCCGACGAGCATGTCGTCTGTGTGGCGGGAGATGCCGCCTTCACCTGCGGCGTGAGCTTTGAGGCCCTGAACAATGTCGCCGCGACCACCAAGCGCCTCATCATTGTTCTCAATGACAACGAGTGGTCGATTGCCAAAAATGTGGGCGCCGTTGCGGATTACCTGAACCGCCTGGTGACCAATCCCGCCTACGCGAACCTCCATGAAAACGCCGCTAGGTTCCTAGAGTGGATCGGCGGCAAAACCGCACGCAAGCTCGCTCACAAGGCGGAAGCAGGGCTGAAGAGCCTCATCGCGCCAAGCGTGATTTTCGATGATCTCGGCATCCGCTACTACGGCCCGATCGACGGCCACGACATCCCTCTCCTGACACAGACTTTCGAATTTTTAAAAACCCAGAACGAGCCCGTCATTCTGCATATCCTCACGCAGAAGGGGAAAGGCTACGCGCCAGCGCTGGAGAAGCCCGACAAGTTTCACGGGCTTGGAAAGTTCCACCTCGACACGGGCGAGACCGTCGCCTCCCCCACCCCGACCTACTCCGAACTTCTCGGAACGAAGCTCGCGGATTTCGCAGACGACAATAACAAGATCGTTGCCATCACAGCCGCCATGCCGACCGGCACCGGTCTGATCAACTTTGCCAAGCGCCATCCCGCACGCTGCCACGATGTCGGCATCGCCGAGGAGCACGCAGCCCTCTTCGCCTGCGGCATGGCCACACGCGGCCTGAAACCTTTCGTAGCCATCTACAGCACCTTCATGCAGCGCGCGTATGACATGATCATTCACGACATCGCCCTGCAAAATCTGAATGTGGCTCTTTGCATGGACCGCGCCGGTCTTTCGGGGGACGACGGCCCCACGCACCACGGCCTCTTCGACATCGCCTATCTGCGCCCAGTTCCCGGAATTATTCACATGCAGCCCAAGGACGAGGCCGAATTCGCCGACATGCTTTGGACCATGGTCAACCACGATGGCCCATGTGCCATCCGCTACCCCCGCGGCACAGGCACGGGCGCCGTCCCTGCGAAGAAGCCGAAGCTCCTTGAAATCGGAAAATCCGAGGTCCTCCGCCACGGCACAAAGGCCGCGATATTTGCCCTCGGCAACATGTGCGAACTCGCCATTCCCGCCGCCGAGGAACTCGAGAAACGCGGCATTTCCACAGCGGTCATCAATGCCCGCTGGATCAAACCATTCGACACAGCAACCCTAGAATTTTTTGCCGGCGGCTGCGATGTGATCTGCACCATGGAGGACCATGTCCTCACCAACGGCTTCGGAGCCTCGGTGATTGAGCACCTCTCCGACCACCACATCACGACTCCAGTCGTCCGCATCGGCTGGCCAGACCAGTTTATCGAGCACGGCACCGTGCCGATCCTGCGAGCCAAGCACGGATTGACCATCGAGGCCACCGTTCAAAAAATCCTCGCAGCATTGAAATCCAGCCTAACCACTCCAGCAAAAACCACCACAGCCGCTTAGCCTACCCCTCTACCCCTCCAGCAAACATGAAATTCCGGACAAAACTAATCCTACTCTTTGTCGTCATGTCATTAGTAACAAATGGCATGCTTTTTATAATCAATTCCTGGCAAGCCGGCAAAATGCTGCGGGACCAAATTGCCTCCACAGCCCTCTCCATCGCTGCGACAGCCTCCGCTGTGATTGACGGCGACTTGCACAGCAAGCTGAGCAACGACACGGATCAAACGGACGAGGCCTACAAAGAAATCGAGGCACAACTCCGAAAAATCCGGGACGCCAACCGCCGCGACGATGTCCAGATCAAGTTTGTTTACACCCTCATGCCAAGCCCCAAGGACAAGGATACCATCATTTTTGGCGTGGACGCCGAGGAGGAGGGGCCCGACAAGTCCCTCCTTGGCGACATCTACAAGCAAAAAGATGATCCGCTCGCATTGCCCACAAGGTTCGATGTCAACCAAGTGCAGCCCGTCTTCGTCGAGGATCAGTGGGGCACATGGCTCACTGCGAATTCCCCGATCCGTTCCAGCACGGGGGATTCCGTCGGCGTTGTGGGTGTGGATATCGATGCCAAACGCGTGATCGGGGAACTGAACACGCTCAGGACACTCGGATTTTTTGCCCTGCTCCTGTCCATTGTTTTAGCGATTGGCCTGGCCGTTTATTTTTCGGTGCAACTGGCGCGCCCCTTGCGAAAATTGCACAATGCCGTTGTCGCAATCGGAAATGGCAAACTCGACACCAGATTGGACACAAGCACGGGAGACGAATTTGCGGAGGTCGCGCTTGCAGTCAATGAAATGGCCGCAGGACTCCAACAACGCGATGTTTTCAAGGGAACACTCGTTCGCTACATGTCCGGCCAACTCGCGGATAAAATTATAAGCTCCGGAAAAATGCCCGACCTCAAGGGCGAGCGCCGTAAGATTACCGTCCTCTTCGCCGATGTGCGTGGTTTCACCAGCCTCTCCGAGAAGCTCGCTCCCGAGGATGTCTTTTCACTTCTGAACGATTATTTCGACAAGATGATCGATGAGATCTGCAAAAACCACGGCATGCTCAACAAATTCATGGGCGATGGATTGATGGCCGTCTTTGGGGCCCTGGAAGAGGACCCGTATCAGGAGGAAAACGCCATCAAAGCCGCGCTGGGAATGCGACGCGTTCTCGATGGAATGCGCGAGCGCTTCCAAGCCGAGCGCCAAGTCGATTTAAAAATAGGCATCGGCATCAACACCGGCATCGCCTTGGTGGGCAACATCGGTTCCAACCAGCGCATGGAATTCACAGCCATCGGTGACACAGTGAATCTCGGCTCCCGCTTGGAATCCGCCACCAAGGAACTCGGCACCGACATCATCGTGAGCGAATACACCTATGTCGCCGCCCGCACAAAGTTCCAATTCCGGTCGCTCGGCCAGATAGCGATTCGCGGCCGCGAGAACCCCGTTACCGCCTACGCCGTGGAGGGCTGAGCCTCAATCGAGGAAACTGCAAATATACTCGCAAATGCCGGCAGCCACTAAAATGTCGAACCCCGACTTGGCTGGAACATCAAAAAACTCTCCTGCCGAGTAGGCAACCCTGTCCTCGGTGCCGTCGATTTTCACCACGCAGGCGCCTGACACAATTTCCATGCGCTCCGCCTTGTCAGTGCCAAAATGGTAATCACCCGGATAGATCAACCCAAGCGTCTTCTTGCTCCCATCGGCAAAAACGAGGCTATGGCTCACGACCTTGCCATCAAAATAAACATTGGCCTTGGTTGGAACAGTGACATTGGAAAACTCGGATGGGATGGCGGACATAGAAGACCAACTTTGAAGAGTTCGCCAAAGCCACTCAAGCCTTGATTGCCGGTTCTCGGGCCAAAAGAAAAGGGGCTCCCGGTTGCGGGAGCCCCTGTCTTTTGATTTGTAATGCTGCTTAGGCTTGAGGAGTCGCGGCGGCTTCGTCGCGGTCTTTCATGGCCGCCTTGCGGCTGAGTTTAACGCGGCCTTTGTCATCGACGCCGATGCATTTGACCCAGATGGAGTCGCCCATTTTTACGACATCCTCGACTTTGTTTACACGGAAGTCGGCGAGTTCGGAGATGTGGCAGAGGCCGTCTTTGCCGGGCAGGACTTCAACGAAGGCGCCGAATTCCTTAATGGATACGACTGTGCCTTGGTAGAGTTCGCCGATGGAGATTTCCTTGGTCATACCGAGGATGATTTCCTTGGCGCGTTTCAGGCTATCGCCATTGTTGGAGTAGATGTGCACGGCTCCGTCGTCCTCGATATTGATCTCGGCACCGGTCTCGGCAACGATGCCTTTGATCGTTTTGCCGCCTGGGCCAATGATGAGGCCGATCTTGTCGGGGTTGATGCGGATGGTCTCGATGCGTGGCGCGTATTGGCTCAACTCGGAGCGAGGTGAAGCAAGGATGCCGTTCATCACATCAAGGATTTTCGTGCGCGAGGTCTTTGCCTCGGCGACAGCCTCAAACATGATCTCGTGGGAGATGCCGGGGAGTTTGAGGTCAAGCTGGAAGCCGGTGACGCCTTCGGATGTTCCACAGAGTTTGAAATCCATGTCACCGAAGTGGTCCTCGCTGCCGATGATGTCGGTGAGCGTGGTGTAGCGCTTCAGGGTTTCGCCTTCGTATTCGGTCACGAGACCGACGGAGATGCCGGCAACAGGGGCCTTGAGCGGCACACCTGCGTCCATGAGGGCGAGAACGCCCGCGCACACGCTGGCCATGGAGGTGGAACCGTTGGATTCCATGACCTCGCTGACGACGCGGAGTGCGTATGGGAAGTCTTTTTCGCTTGGGATGACTGCCTCGATCGAACGCTCGGCGAGAGCACCGTGGCCAATTTCGCGGCGGTTTTGACCACCGAAACGGCCGGTCTCACCCACGCTAAAGGGCGGGAAGTTGTAGTGAAGCATGAAACGCTTCGTGTCAGGTCCACCGCCGTAGCAGTCGATCATCTGAGCTTCCTCCGCCGGAGCGAGGGTGGCGATGCCGAGGGCCTGGGTTTCGCCACGGGCGAAGAGGGCCGAACCATGCGTGCGGGGAAGAAGACCAGCCTCACCGGAAAGCGGGCGGAGGTCATGAAATCCACGGCCGTCGCAGCGCTTCTGGCGGTCCAGAATGCTGACGCGGAAGGCTTTTTTCTGCAGGTAATCGAAGGCCTGGGAAATTTCGAATTTCGAGGCGGTCGGGAATTTTTCGAGCACGGCTTTTTCGACTTCCTCGCGGAGAGTTCCGATGGCCTTGCTGCGGGCCACTTTGCCGGATGTGTAGATGGCGGATTCGATGCGGTCGCCTGCGACTTGGTAGGCGACTTCGGAGATCGAGTCGGCAACCGAGAAGAGTGGCACGCTGCGCTTGGCTTTGCCGACTGCTGCGGCGAGGTCGCGCTGGGCTTGAACGATGACGCGCACGGCGTCGCGGGCGAAGTCGAGGGCTTTGTTGAACTCAGCTTCGGGAAGCTCAGTGGCAGCGCCTTCGATCATGATGACCTTCTCACCATCGCCGACATAGACGAGGTCGAGGTCGCTGTGCTCACGGTCGGAGTGGGTCGGGTTGATGACGAACTCGCCATTGATGCGGCCGACGCGAACGGCTCCGACAGGCCCTGCGAACGGGATATCCGAAACGCAAAGGGCGGCAGAGGCACCGTTGATCGAGAGCATATCCGGGTCATTTTGACCATCCGCACTCAAGAGGAGCGTGATGATCTGAGTGTCGTAAAGGTAGCCCTTGGGGAAGAGCGGACGCAGAGGACGGTCGGTCATGCGGGCGGTGAGGATTTCCTTCTCGGTGGGACGGCCTTCGCGCTTGAAGTAACCGCCGGGGAATTTTCCGACTGCTGCGGCC
>JBIIUB010000074.1:0-14300 GCA_044340205.1 Terrimicrobiaceae bacterium | reverse complement strand
TCGACCATGTCATCCTGGGCTCGCCGGATGGTGGTCGCGTGCCGTATTTCAGTTTCAAAGAAGCAGGCGTCATATGAAAATCCATCCCACAGCCATCATCTCACCCGAAGCCCGTCTGGGCGAAAATGTCGAAGTCGGACCCGGTGCCATCATTGGAGCCGGCGTGGTGATCGGCGCGGGTTGCGTGATCCAAGCCCATGCGGTCCTCGAAGGCGACACCACACTAGGCGAAGGGAACACCGTGGGCTACGGCGCCATCATCGGTGCACCACCGCAGGATTATGCCCACTCGCCTGAGATCAAAAGCTCGGTCGTCATCGGCAATCACAATCGCATCCGCGAATATGTGACGATCCACCGCGGAACAAAAGAAGGCACCGAAACACGCGTGGGAGACAAATGTTTCCTCATGGTGGGTTGCCATCTCGGGCACAATGCGCAGATCGGCAACGAAGTCGTGATCGTGAACAACTGCCTCCTCGGCGGCTATGTCCAAGTGGGCGATGGAGCCGTTCTGGGCGGCGGAGCCGTTTTCCATCAATTCGTCCGAGTCGGAAAGCGTGCCATGATCGCCGGAGGCTCGCAGTTCAACAAAGACATCCCGCCATTTTCGATGGCTCAACTTTTCAATCTGCTGTCGGGCATCAACATCATCGGCCTGCGCCGGGCAGGCTTCAAAGCCGAGACCCGCACGGAAATCCGCCGCGCGTTCAAACTCGTCTTCCGCTCAGAAATGCCGGTCAAGGCGGCGTTGGAAAAAGCCCGCGAGTCGCAATGGGGCCGAGAGGCTCAGGAATTCTTCGACTTCATCGCCTCATCCAAACGCGGCTGTGCGACGAGCAATCTTGCCAAGGGACAGGTGATCCCACTCGAGGATATCGTCGAGTAGGCGGCCTCAATTCGGAATTGTGCCCACGGCCAGCGCCAAAGCCGCGAGGCTGGTCGAGTATTCCGCCACGGCACTTGCCCGCACCGAACGCGCTGCAGCCAGTTGGCCTGCCGCCTCGGTGAGTTCGGAAACTTGGCTCAACCCCGCTTTGTAGGCCGCCTCGGTGCCATTGAGGTTTTCTTGAGCGGATGCCACAAAACCTTCGGCGAAATCCACGCGGCTGGCCGCGCTGATCGTGTCATGGTAACTCGTCCAAACATCCCGCGTCGCGGCGAGACGCATGTCTTCAAGCTCTTCCCTTGCGGCACTCTCCTCGTCACGCCGCTTACGAACCCTCTCCACACGCTCAAAGCCATCGAAAACATCCCACTTCGCCGTGATGAAGCCTCCATATCCGTTGATACCAGCCGCATTCGTTCCCTTATCCTTGCCGGTCTCCGCCGCATACTGGAAGGCCGAGTAGGCGTAGTTGCCCTCGAGCTTCACCTCAGGAAAAAAATCTGCCTCCGCACGCTGGCTGGCCGCCTCGCTCGCACGGACATCCGCCGCACGGGCGGCGAGATCGGGGCGTGATGTCAGAGCGGCCTCGATAAGTTTGCCCGCACTCTCGCGCAAATCGCTCGAACTCGCGGGCAGGTCGTTTGAGGCAAGTGTGAGGCGCGAGTTGGCTGGGATGCCGACTGCGATGCACAGTTCGCCCAGCGTGTTCCGCACCAAGGCGCGGGCGGCCTCGAGTTCATACTGCGCATCGAGAACATCTTTCCGCGCCCGCAGGAGTTCGGGCCTTGCCGAGAGCCCGTTCCGCATCTCCATCTCGATCGTTTGCTCGGCTGTCTTGGCAAACTCAAGGAGTGAGGCGGCCGCGCGCTCCTTCCAAAGAGCCGCCTCGTGCGCGAAGTAGCGGCGCTGGATTTCAAAGACAACCTCTTGAAGTTTTCTTTCATAAACAAACCCCGCCGCGTCAAAGAGAGCCACCGCCCGCGACACATCCGCCGCGCGCCTGCCGAAGTCGAGAAGAAGGTATTCGATCGAAAGCACCGTCGTGGCCTGCTGGCGGGTGAACACATTCGGCGCGGGGATGGCCGGCGTATACCACTTCTCCACTCCGCCCTCAAAGGCGGCTCCGACTTTCGGAAAATACGGCGCCCGCGCCTCGCGGGAACCGGCATACGCCGCCTCAGCACGGAACCAGGCCGCACGGGTTTTGGGATTGTTCGCCATACCGATTTCAAGTAAGCGCCCAAGATCGTAGGTCTTCGATTCCTTGAAAACCGGTGTCTCGCGGATTGTGGAATTCCCGGCAAATGCCAGTCCTGAAAAAAGGCACCCGATCGCCAGCGCAATCATTGGCGTTGTAAAAATGCGCCGCCATCGGCTATCGAAGAGCATGAACATTGGCGCGGCCAAACTGCCTGCAGTGCTGGCATTGATCAAGTCCTCAGGCGACCCACTCGTGGATGTCGCCGGCGCCTACTTTCCCGCTTGGTTGGCTTGCATGATCGCCGGCGCACTGGGGACATGGTTGCTCGGCGAGTTTCTATCCCGGTTCGGCCTTGCCGCCGTCCTGCGCCCATCCGCCATCATGTATCCCTGTCTCTTCGCAGCCCTCACCGGCAGCGTGTGGCTTATCTTTTTCTCGGCACGATGAATTCCGATCCCAAAAAAAATAACCCGCTCGCGTGGGTTCTCCGCCTTGTGATCGTAGTTGCCGCTGCCCTTGTCGCATTCGCGGTCTGGCAAAACCTGCAAACCTTCCCACGCACCGAGGATGCCGAGGTGCGGGCGAATGTTGTCGGCGTTGCCCCGCAGGTGGGTGGATCGATCACCCGTATCCATGTCATAGACAACCAGGCTGTGAAACGGGGTGATTTGCTTTTCGAGTTGGATGCCCGTCCCTACGAGGCCGCTGCTACTCAGGCCAAGGCCCATCTGGAGTTGGTCGGCCTTGATGTGAAGGCGTTCCGCGACGAGATCGCCGCAGCCGAGGCGACGCTCCGTGAGCGCCGAGCGAAGGCGGACTATACCGATTCCCACTACCAGAGGCTCCAGCCCTTGCTGGCAGGAAATTTTACCTCACCCGACCGCGTTCAGCGGGCGCAGACGGATGCCGAAAGCGCCCGCGCGCTCGTGCGTGAAGCCGAGGCCGCCGTCGAACGGGCACGAAACAAGCTCGGAGAGTTCGATGGACGCAACACCCGCGTGGAGCAGGCCGCCGCCGCCCTGCGTGATTTCGAACTCAAGGTTTCCTACTGCAAAATCTACGCGCCGTGTGATGGGTATGTGACGAACCTTCAGATCGCACCGGGCACCTACGCCTCGGCCGGGGACCAGATTTTTTCCCTCGTCGATTCCTCGGTCTGGTTCGTGCTCGCGAATTTCCGCGAGACCGATCTGCACCGCATCCAACCCGGTCAGTCAGCAAGAGTCTACATCATGGCGCAGCGTGGCAAGGTGGTCTCTGGAATTGTTCAAGGCATCCCCAAGGCGGTCTACCCCCTCGGCACTGCATCGAAAGCCATGCCCGGCGGCGAGGGTGTCTTCTCAAGGGTCCAGCCGACATTTGATTTCGTGCAGCTGGCCCAGCGTTTTCCCGTAAGAATCCTTCTCGAAGGCGAAGGCGATTTCCGCATGGGCGGCCGTGCGGCGGTGATTGTGGACACGCGCAGCGCTTCGGATGCCGGGCGCCTGGAGACACTTCAATCTGTCGAGCAGCGCGGCTTCATACCCCCTGCGCCAAATGACTGAGGCCGCCAGCGGAGCGTTGCGCCAAGGTCTTGCTGCAGCCCTCGCCGCGCTGGTTGTTGCCATTTTTCATATCCCGCAACCGTTCCTTGCCGTCCTCCTCGCGCAGTTGCTCGGCGGCATGCCTTGCCAGTGCGCCTCGGAACTTTTCCGCCGCATCCTCTCCGCATTCGCCGGCTGCTTGGCCGGGGTGGGCATCCTCACGCTCGCTCCGAATGAACAATGGATTTCGCTGCCCCTGTTTTTCACCCTGACCGGCTGGGGGACGGTTTTTGCGCTTCGGCGCTTTGGTCCAGCCTGTGGCATTCTCTTTGGCATCGGAATCGTTGCGATGTTTGCCGAGTCGTTTGTTTTTCCGGCGCGTGATATCTTTTTCGGCTTCGCTCATCTCTTTTCCCTGATCACCGCCACTCTGGCTGCGGCACTGGTGGGCTTGGCCTTTTTTCGAGAGCCCGTGGCCGCCAAAAGTCCGAGTCCCCCGCCCGGCGCTGCCGTGGTGATCGGTGCCGCAGCCGTGTGCGGTCTCATCGCGGCCTGCACGCTTTTGCCCGTTCAGTTAAATGTTACAACGGTGTCATCCCTCACGACCGCCCTGGCTCTCACAATGACTGGCGGAGGCATGGTAAAAAAATTCCTCGGCGGATTGCTCGGCATCATTGTGGCGTTGGTTTTCTTGATTCCAATCACCGGCTCGGGAAACGATCTGGCTGTTTTTCTGCTGGGTCTGTCAGCCCTCATCGGGGGCTTCGAGTGGTTCGCCCTGCGCCTGCCCGCCAACGCCGCCGTTTTCCGGCAGGCTGCGGCGATGTTTGCTGTGACGGCAACGATTTTGCCTCAGCCAGATCGCTTTATCACCGATTCAATGGAGCGGATGTGTGCAGGAACCCTTGGTCTTTGCATCGGATCGGCTTGTTTTTTGCTGCATAGCCTCGCCACCCGCTCCCCTGCGGAACGCATGCAAAAAGCGTAAAAAAAGTCCTTCGCGCAGGGCGTCCGTTTGCTCATAGTTTACGGGCCTTATGCGAACTCCACTCTTCGACCAACACCTTGCCACCGGCGGCCGCATGGTCGAATTCGCAGGCTGGGAAATGCCAGTCCAATACACCGGAATCCTTCAGGAGCACAAAGCCGTCCGCGAAGCCAGCGGCGTCTTCGACATCTCCCACATGGGCGAGTTTTTCGTGAGCGGCCCCGGATCCACCGCCTGGCTTGATGGATTGCTAACCAACAACCTCACCGCGCTTCCGGTCGGCCATGCCCAATACACGATCCTCCTCAATGAACGCGGCGGGGTGATTGACGATCTCATTGCCTATCGCCTCGGGGAGGAAAATTATCTCCTCATCGTGAACGCCGCCAAAATCCCGGAGGATGCCGCTTGGCTGCGCAAGCACGCCGTGCCAGGAGTTCATTTCGAGGATCGCAGCGCCGAATTCGCCGCTCTCGCGATCCAAGGCCCGCAAGCCGCATCGGTTTTTGAAAAACTCTTCCACCGCTCGATGCCCGCAGAACGCAACCGGGTCGAGGAAATCCAGCCCGGCCGCTCCTTCATTGCGACCACTGGCTACACCGGCGAGGCGGGATTCGAATGGGTCATGCCCGCCACAGAAGCCGCCGCTGCCTGGCAAGCCGCTCTCGATGCGGGAGCGACCCCCTGCGGACTCGGGGCGCGCGACACACTCCGCCTCGAAATGTGCTACCCGCTGAATGGCTCCGATCTCTCGCCTGACCGCACCCCGCTCGAAGCTGGGTTGGGATTTTTCGTCGATCTGAAGAAGCCCGCTTTCATCGGCCGAGATGTCCTTCTCGCCCAGAAGGCTTCCATCCTTCCCCACAAACTTTGCGCCCTACGCGTCCTCGACAAGGCCCCGCCTGTTCGGCCGCACTACAAAGTCTATGTCAACGGCGAGCCGGTCACCGAGACCACCAGCGGCGCCCTTTCTCCGAGCCTCGGCTACGGTATCGCCATGGCCTATCTGCCGCCTGCCTACTCCGATATCGGCCAGATGGTCGACATCGAAGTCCGCGATCGCCGGTTCCGCGCCCAAATCGTCAAAAAACCATTCTACAAAAAACCATGAACATTCCTGAAAACCTGCGCTACGCCACATCCCACGAGTGGATTCTCGTTGAGGGCGACACCGGAACCGTCGGCATCACCGACCACGCCCAAGCCGAACTCACCGACATCGTTTTTGCCGAACCTCCCGCAATTGGAAAATCCGTCAAAGCTGGGGATGTCGCCGCTGTTGTCGAATCCGTGAAAGCCGCCAGCGACATCTACGCGCCCGTCGGCGGTGAGGTCATCGAACGCAACGAGGCCATCGAAGCCGATTCTTCCCTTCTCAACACCGATCCTTTCGGCGCGGGCTGGATTTTTAAAATCCGCATCGCCGACGCCGCCGAACTCGCTGCGCTCAAAGACGCCGCCGCCTATCGGGAGCAGATCGGAGCATGACCATTACGGAGTTCGAGGATTTTCTCGATGCAACCAAGCACCTGACGGCCGTTCAGCGCGCCGAGGCTTATGGCATCGATATTTCCTTGATCGACGAAAACCTCCGACTCACCCCTACCCAAAAAATCCGGCAAAACGATATTGCCCTGAACCAAGCGGAAGCACTCCAAGCCGCCCTCCATCAAACCCGTGCCAACTCTGGAATCCATCGCCTGCCGACTCGTTGAGGCCAAGGTGGAGTTTGTGCTTTTGGCCATGGGTTTTTAAAAAAACCGAACCTCCCCTGATCGCCAATCGTTAACTTTTTTACATGACCGCATTCGCCAACCGCCATATCGGCCCCTCATCCACTGAAATAGAAACCATGTGCGCCGCGATCGGCGCTCCGTCGCTGGATGCGCTGATTGACGAGACCGTGCCTTCCGCGATTCGCTTGCAGCGTGATTTGAATCTGCCCGCCGCCCGCTCGGAGGAGGAGGCTTTGGCCTATCTCAAGGTGATCATGGCCGAAAATCAAATCGCCACGAACCACATCGGCATGGGCATCTACGGCACGCACACACCTGCGGTCATTCGTCGAAACATCCTCGAAAATCCGGGTTGGTATACAGCCTACACGCCTTATCAGGCCGAGATCGCACAAGGTCGCCTCGAGGCGCTCCTGAATTTCCAAACGATGGTTTGCGACCTGACCGGGATGCAGATTTCCAACGCCTCTCTACTCGACGAATCCACCGCCGCCGCAGAGGCCATGGCGCTCTGCCAAGACATCAAAGGCGGTGATGCAATCTTCGTGGCAGACCATGTCCATCCGCAAACTCTCGCCGTTCTGCAAACCCGTGCCGAGCCACTTGGCATCAGGATTCTGACTGGTTCCGCAGAGCAGGGCCCAAAAGAGCCTGTTTTTGCCGCCCTCTTCCAATACCCCGCCACCGACGGATCGATCTGTGATCTGGAAAAACTCACAGCCCGCACCCACGCATCGGGTGCACTGGCGATAGTTGCCACTGATCTGCTCGCGCTCACGCTCCTCAAGCCGCCCGGCGAATGCGGCGCGGATGTCGTGATCGGATCGAGCCAACGCTTCGGTGTGGCTCCCGGATTTGGAGGTCCGCATGCGGCCTTCCTGGCCACGCGCGACGAACACAAGCGCCGCCTTCCCGGCCGCCTCGTGGGTGTTTCAAAAGACGCCGCCGGCAATCCTGCCTTGCGCCTCACGCTCCAGACCCGCGAGCAGCACATCCGTCGCGACAAGGCGACGAGCAACATCTGCACCGCCCAGGTTTTACTCGCTGTGATGGCCTCGATGTATGCCGTTTACCACGGCCCCGAGGGACTCCGCGCCATCGCCGGGCGCGTGCATCGCCATGCTGCAAACCTCGCCGAGTCGCTCAAAAAGGCTGGCCACACCGTGCATCACGCCGCGTTCTTTGACACGGTCAGCGTGACTCCCAAAAATGAATCAGCCTCCGCCCTAGTCGCCCGTGCCACGAGCGAGGGAATCAATCTCCGCCTGCTGAATGAATCCACGGTCGCCATTTCGCTCGACGAAACCACGAACAGCATCGAGCCGCTCTTGAAGATTTTCGGAGCTGCCTTTGCGGAATCCTCCGCCGAAACTCTCCGCCGGACTTCGCCAATACTCACGCATCCGGTTTTCAACACCCATCACACGGAAAGCGAAATGCTACGCTACATCCGGCGCTTGGAGGCGAAAGACCTCTCGCTCACCACATCAATGATCCCTCTCGGATCGTGCACGATGAAGCTCAATGCGACTTCCGAGATGCTGCCGGTGACATGGGATTCCGTCTCCGCCCTTCATCCCTGCGCCCCTGCGGATCAATCGCTCGGCTACCAAAAAATGGCGCGCCAGCTTGAGGATTGGCTCGCCGAGATCACGGGATTCGCCGCCATTTCGCTCCAACCGAATGCCGGCTCGCAAGGTGAATACGCCGGACTCCTCGCCATCCGAGCCTACCACCTCTCGCGTGGCGACGCACACCGCACGGTTTGCCTGATTCCGACCTCCGCGCACGGCACCAATCCCGCCAGTGCCGTCATGGTCGGCATGCAAGTCGTCCCCGTCGCCTGCGACGCCAGCGGCAACATCGATCTCACCGACCTCCGCGCCAAAGCAGATCTCCACCGCGATAATCTCGCTGCGGTCATGGTGACCTATCCCTCGACCCATGGCGTGTTCGAGGAGGGCATCCGCGACATTTGCGAGATCATCCACTCCGCAGGTGGTCAGGTTTACATGGACGGCGCCAACATGAATGCGCAGGTCGGTTTGTGCCGTCCGGGTGATTTCGGGGCCGATGTTTGCCACCTTAATCTCCACAAAACCTTCTGCATTCCTCATGGCGGCGGTGGTCCTGGCGTTGGTCCCATCGGCGTCGCCAAGCACCTCGCTCCTTTCCTCCCCGGCGATCCGCTGAAAAAAGGCAACACCGTTGGCCCTGTGTCGCAGTCGAATCTCGGCAGCGCGAGCATTTTGGTCATTTCGTGGATGTATATCGCCATGATGGGTCCCCGCTCCCTCCGCGATGCCACGGCCGTCTCGATCCTCAACGCAAACTACATCGCAGCCCGACTCGGCGGGCATTTCCCGATCCTCTACAAAGGCAAATCCGGCCGCGTCGCGCACGAGTGCATCCTTGATCTGCGCGAATGGAAACAACGCGCCGGCATCGAAGTTGAAGATGTCGCCAAGCGACTCATGGATTTTGGATTCCATGCTCCAACAATGAGCTGGCCGGTCGCCGGAACCCTCATGGTCGAGCCCACCGAGAGCGAGTCCAAGGCGGAAATCGACCGCTTCTGCGACGCCATGCTTACGATCCACACCGAACTTGTCGCCATCGAATCCGACAACCTCGACCGCACCAACAACCCGCTCAAAAACGCCCCGCACACAGCCGCATGCGTCACCAGCGACGAGTGGACGCGCCCGTATCCTCGCACGCAAGCCGCCTGGCCAGCGCCATGGCTGCGCCAGCACAAATTCTGGCCCACAGTCGCCCGCATCGACAATGTCCACGGCGACCGCCATGTGTTCTGCAGCTGTCCGCCGATCCTCGAAAGTTGAGCCTGCTTACACAGGCTGCGTGCCTTTGCAGTCGGGATATTTCATGCAGCCCCAAAATTGCTGCCCGGCATTCTTGCCGCTTTTTGCGGTGCGAAGGGCCATCAGCGAACTGCACTGGGGGCACTTGGGAAGATCGGTCAGATCAGTCCGATCTGTCGGATCCGACCGATCTTGCTGCCTGCGGTGGGCGAGCCTTGCCGAGGCCAGTTGCTCGGAGTAGCCACCGCCTTCCACAAAGCCCTTTTCGAGCGCGGCGATCTGGCGGTCGAGGAGGAAGTTCGCCTGGTTGATCAGGCAGATGAGTGCGTTCGCGCGGATCGCCGGGTCGTTGCTTTCGAGCCAGCGTGCATAGAGCGCAAAGCGCTGCTCGTCGTTGAGATCGGTCAGATCCGCCTGATCCGACCGATCTTTTCGGAACTCCTGCGGGACACGCCGCACGGCGCTGGCTTCCTTGCTGTCGGGATCCCATTGCAGGAGTCGCCGTTGGCGCAGGTAGTCTTCGTAGTCCAGCAGGAGCTCGTCCAAGCTGGAGCGGGCGACATTCACCAAGCGCAGCTCGGTCTGCGATGATGTCGCCGAGGCCCGACTGCCTTCGGCGATATTCTGGCGGCCGCTGCGGGCGGCTTGGATCATCTGGTCCACAGTGCGCGAGCGGGCATCCAGGAACTTTTCGCAGAACCACACCGTGGCATCGTAGATGATCGTCGTTGTTTGAAAGCTCACGGTGTCACGGTAACCGCCACTTGGGCGTAATTTTTTCATGGGTTCGATTTTCGAGTTTGCAAGGTGTTCACATGCCGACCGGATTCAACAAAACAATTGTAAACATATCGTTCCCTATCGCCTGCGGAGCCGCAGTGGATTTGCCAACGCTCCAGCATGGCGGATGTTGTGTTGAAACACCACCGAATGAGAGAGTTTGTTTACAGAATTCCAAAAAAGCGTCTTGAGGCCGTTGCTGCGACTGCTTTTGCCGTGATGATGCTCCTTTTTGCGGCGGACAGTTGGTTCTCCCATGTGACGAGCCGGAACCTGCTCGATTCGATCGTCTGGGTTGACAGAAAACACAGCCAACTGGATCTCGCGAAGGAGGTGCAACTTGAACTCCGCGAAGCCGAGTCCGCGCTCCGCAGCTATGTCATCACAGGCAACTCCGCGAAGCGTGACGAATATCTGAAAAAGTCGTCCACAATCATGGACGAGCGTTTTGAAAATCTGCTCGGAACAGCTGTAGGTGATGAACAAACGCTCCGCGCGCTGAGCCGGATTGGCGAGTTGATCCGTCGTTGGCTGGAACTCTTGAACGAGTCCCACATGGCCTATGAAACCGGTTCGGGCGGTCAGAACCCTATCCATCGCAGGGGCGACATCGTCATGCAGCAGATCACGGCGGCATTTCAGGAGTTCGTGGCCGAGCAACATCAAATCCTGCAGGCACGCATCCTGGAGCGGAAGAACGAATCCGAGCAGCTCATGTATGCCATGGTGGCCAGTGGTGTGTTGGCAGTCGCGATTGCCGCGTTGGCTCTGACCGTGATTCTGCGCGGCCTTTACCGCCATCGCGAAGCGGAGGAAAAAAGCCGGGTCAGCTTGGAGGAGAAGGAAAACCTTTTGAAAGAGATCCACCACCGGGTGAAGAACAATCTCCAGATCATCTCCAGTCTCCTTCTGCTGCAGGCCTCCAAATTGAAGGACGCCGAGGCGGCCGAGATTTTTGCCGAGTGCCGGGAGCGAATTCAATTCATGGCCCGCCTGCACGAGCAACTCTACACCTCGGGAAACCTCCAGCGCATCGAGTTTGGAAGGAATCTCTCCGAAATCGCCGAGACGCTTCTGCATTCGCACTCTCCGGCCGGATGCCAGCTCTCGTTGAAGAAGCGGATCGATCCGCTCGTCCTCGATGTCGACACCTCGCAAGTGCTAGGCCTGCTTGCCACCGAATTGCTTTTGAATTCGCTCAAGCATGCGTTCGCGGGACGCAAGACGGGTGTCATTCGCGTGGAGCTTCACAGTGGCGACAAAAACACCCTCGTCATCAGTGACAATGGCATCGGCCTGCCTGCCAATTTCGACAGCCTGAAAAACGGCCGCATGGGAATGAATCTCGCGCATGCCCTCGCAAAGCAAATTCGCGGCGAGGCTGTGATTTCGAACAACCCCGAAGGAGGAACCTGCGTGTCGGTGGGGTTTTCTCTTGAGCCCACCTTGAAAACGGAGCCGGCGGGTCGAAATTCCTAATATGGAACCGACACGCATTTTAATCGCCGAGGACGAGGCGATCACCGCCACCGCACTGAAAAGCGAACTTATCTCGCTTGGCTACAAAGTGGTGGGAATCACGGACACCGCCGAGGATGTCGTCCGCGCCGCTGGCGAGTTGAAGCCGGATGTCGTCTTCATGGACATCACCTTGAAAGGCGTGCTCGACGGCATCACCGCCGCTGTGGCCATTCGCGGTCGGACTGGTGCGCCGGTTGTTTTTCTCACGGCTCATGCGGATGAAAAAACCATGAAGCGGTCGGTTTTTGCAGGGCCGTTCGAATACATCCTGAAACCTTTTACTCGAAAAGAGCTGCAATCCGCCGTGCAGGCATCGCTTCAAAAACGCCAGGCGGAACTGGAAGATCGCGCCGTGCTACAACGCTGACAGTCAATCCCGGCCTCGCTTTTGCAGGGAGGATCACCAAGCATTCCTGAAATGGCAATCGATCCGGTTTGTGGCATGGAGGTGGACGAATCCACTGGACTTCGCGGCCAGCGCGGCGGCGAGGTCTTTTACTTTTGTTGCGAGCATTGCCGACAAAAGTTTCTGAAGCCCCCGGCTGAGACGAAGCCGGCGCCTCAAAATGCCATCCACACTTGTCCGATGCACCCTGAGATTCGGCAGGACCACCCTGGCGATTGTCCGAAGTGCGGCATGGCGCTCGAGCCAATCGAGGCCACGGCGGAGAATGCCGGAAATGCGGAGTTGGTGGATATGACGCGGCGCTTTGTGGTGTCTGTTCTTTTTGGCCTGCCGGTCTTTCTTTTGGCAATGTCACACCTCGTTCCTGCTACGGCGGCCTTCGGCGACAGCGAACTCTCGCGCTGGCTTCAGTTCCTCTTGGCAGTGCCTGTGGTCTGCTGGTGCGGATTCCCGTTTTTTCTGCGTGGGTGGCGCTCTGTTTCAAGCGGGCATTGGAATATGTTCACGCTCATTTCACTCGGAGTGGGCGCGGCTTTTCTCATGAGCGCAGCGGCCATGCTGGTTCCTGATTTTTTTCCCCATGCGTTGCGACATGGCGGGAAGGTGTCGGTTTTCTTCGAGTCGGCCACGGTGATTGTCGCCCTCGTCCTTCTGGGGCAGGTGCTCGAGCTGCGAGCAAGGGCCAGAACAGGCGGCGCAATCCGCGCTTTGCTGAATCTCACTCCGCCCGTTGCGCGCAAACTCACGGATGCCGGAGATTTAGAAATTTCCCTCGCGCAGGTCCAAACAGGCGACCGCTTGCGCGTGACGCCGGGTGGCAGCGTGCCTGTTGATGGCGTTTTGATCGAAGGCCACTCGAGCATCGATGAGTCGATGATCACTGGCGAGTCGGTGCCGGTTGAAAAAAGCGCGGGCGACAAGGTTTCCGCCGGCACTTTGAATAGCTCTGGGACATTCGTGATGCGCGCCGAGCGGATTGGTGCCGACACCCTCCTCGGCCACATTGTGCAAAGCGTCGCGGAAGCCCAGCGCACACGGGCTCCGATTCAGGGTCTTGCCGACAAAGTCGCTGGAGTTTTTGTTCCAGTCGTGCTGGCGGTTTCGGTTGTCACATTTCTCGCGTGGGGCCTGTTCGGCCCCGAGCCGAGGCTCGCCCATGCAATCGTGAATGCCGTGGCCGTTCTCTTGATCGCCTGCCCGTGCGCACTGGGCCTTGCCACACCCATGTCCATCATGGTGGCCGTGGGGCGCGGTGCCCGCGAGGGCGTGCTGGTAAAGGATGCCGCTACACTCCAAGAGTTGGAAAAAATCACGACTCTGGTGGTTGATAAGACCGGCACCCTCACCGAGGGACGCCCCCAGCTTGTGGACATAATTCCCGTCGATGGCATGGATGCGAAAGAATTGCTCCAACTTGCGGCTTCCCTCGAGCAATGCAGCGAGCATCCCCTCGCGGATGCGGTTATGCGTGGCGCGCAGGATATCCCTCTTTTGCCAACCACCAACTTCCGCGCTTTGGCGGGAGGCGGCGTGCTCGGGGATGTTGCGGGTCGCAAGATTGTGGTCGGCAAGGCGGAGTTTTTGCGGATCGAAAAAATCACGGGGCTCGACCAGCTCGAAACTCTGGCAGCAAGGCTACAAGTGGAAGGCAAATCGGTTCTCTTTATCGGAGGCGACGGCAAGGCCTATGGGCTGATCGCCGTCTTCGCCCCCATTAAAGCAACAGCCGCCGCCGCGTTGGCCGATCTCCATGCGCTGGGCCTGAAAATTACAATGCTCACGGGTGACAACGAACGCACAGCCGCCGCTGTCGCCCGGCAACTCGGGCTGGATTGTTTCAAATCGGGCATCGAGCCTCTTTCAAAGGCGGCGTTTATCAAAAAACTTCGCGCCGACGGGGAACGCGTCGCAATGGCTGGGGATGGTATCAACGACGCCCCTGCGCTCAGCGAGGCGCATGTCGGGATTGCGATGGGAAATGGAACCGATGTCGCCATCCAAAGCGCCGGCATCACCCTCGTGAAAGGCGACCTCCGTGGCATCGTCCAGGCGATCCGAC
Source organism: Terrimicrobiaceae bacterium (assembly GCA_044340205.1). Classification (GTDB taxonomy): domain Bacteria; phylum Verrucomicrobiota; class Verrucomicrobiia; order Chthoniobacterales; family Terrimicrobiaceae; genus UBA967. The sequence goes on along the minus strand of JBIIUB010000074.1, from coordinate 375 downwards.
TTGGTCGCGAGACCATGCGGAACATCCGCCAGAATCTTTTCTTTGCCTTTTTATATAATGCGCTCGGCATACCGATCGCGGCTGGCGCGCTTTATCCGTTCTTCGGTCTTTTACTCAGTCCCATTCTGGCCGGTGCCGCCATGAGCATGAGTTCCGTTTGTGTCATCGCAAATGCCCTCCGACTCGAACGCGCCAAGGGCGGATCTTGATCGCTGAGAAAAATCGCAAAAAATTCAACGAAAGTGTTGACTCCCCGCAAAGTTTCCCTACTTTCGGCCGTCCATCTTATGTCTAGAAAGTGCAGCATCACTGGGGCCAAGCCCGTTCGCGGATCCAAAATCCATCGTCGCGGTCTCGCGAAGAAAAAAGGCGGTA
>JBIIUB010000146.1:0-3694 GCA_044340205.1 Terrimicrobiaceae bacterium | reverse complement strand
CGGCTTGAGCAAGGCGGGCGGCCATTTCGTGAGTGGATTCGCCATGCGTATTGGTGGACGGGATTTTCACATACACATTGTCGCCCCAAGATGCGATTTTTAGGGCCTGGCGTTCCATCTCGCGGATTTCGTCGCTGAAGACTTCGAAGGAGATCGGCAGAGTCGTGACCACTTGCAACGCCTCGCGGGCGAAGGCTTCGTAGTCGCTGATGCCGGCCTTACGCATGAGGGTGGGGTTTGTAGTGAAGCCGGAGATGAGCGGGTTGCGGCTCATTTCGAGAATGCCGGGCAGGCTCGCGCCGTCGGCGAAGATTTTGATTTGGAGAGAGGATGTCATTTTGTTGTTTCCCATTTGGCGCCGCTTTTCTGAATGAGTGGATGCGATACAAGGAGATGCCAGACGACGGCCTGATAAGCCTCGGTTAGTGGAGTCACGAGGGCGGCATCGACGGTTGGCACAATCGCGCAGGCATCAGCATTCGCTGCTGTGAAGCCGCCGTCGCGTCCGACTACTCCGAGCACGGCGGCGCCAACAGACTTTGCGGCGCGCACTGCGTTGACCAGATTGGCGGAAATGTTTTTCTCTTCGTTGCCGCCTCCGACCGAGAAAACAAACACAGCGTCTCGAGCGCAAAGCCCACTGCATTTGAGGCTCTCTGCGATCGAGGTCTCCCAACCCTCGTCGTTGATGCGAGCGGTGAGTTCGGAGACATTGTCCGTGGGGCAGATGGCCTGCATCCCGCCGAGTTTGCGGAAGTCGCACACCGCATGCGAGGCGTGGCCAGCCCCTCCGCCGGATCCCACGAAAAACACACGCCCACCGCGTTCGCGAACCTCTGCGAGTAGGGTGGCCATTTTTTCTATGGATGCCACATCAAGCGTCTCAGCAACGAGGGCGGTTTTTTTGAGGAAGTCCTGAGTGAAGCTCATGAGGCGCGCGGGTTTTTGAGATTGGAAATGAAACTGGCTATCTCTCCGAGGGTTGGAAAGCAGAAATCGGCCGTGGGCTGCGCCTCGGTATTGTAGTCCGTGCAGAGCAGGATGCTTCTCACGCCGGCGCTTCGGCCTGCCTGCACATCCTTCCATGTGTCGCCGACGATCCACGATTTTTTCAAATCGACACCAAGTTGCGCGGCGGCATCGAGGAGCATGCCGGGATTGGGCTTCTTGCGGCGATCGGCGTTGGATGAGGCTTCGCAGGCTTCGAAGCCATCAGGCTGCAGCGTTTCGCGAACGAGCGTTTGCATGGCCTCGTATTCGTGACGCGGAATCTGCCCGCGCTCTACATCGGGTTGGTTGGTGACGATGATGCGCAGGAAACCCGCGTCCCGCGCGGCTTGGAAGGCTTCGCGGATGTCGGGCTTGAAGCGAAATGCCGACGCCTCGCGGGGCGAGCAGGCGGCCCCGTCGCGCATCACGACTTCGTTGATTATGCCGTCGCGATCGAAGAAAATAGCAGGTCGGCGGTTCTCCGGTAGGAGATACGCATCGAGGTCGGCAATGCCCGCAGGTGAGCCGATTTCGTAGAACCGCTCCGTGACTTCAAAGGCGGCTATCTCGTTTTTTGCGACCAATTCGCGCATCACCTCGGCGAGGTCGAAGGCCTCCGCGCTGGGTTGGGAGAAGACCTCCGAGCGAAAGGCCGTGAGCCCATAGTCGATGTGTTGCATCTCAGGCAGGCGAGCCTTTTTGTCGTAAAGACGAATCTCTTCGCCATCCATCCACACATTGCACGAGTCCCAGCGCCCCTCGTTTTTTAGCACTGTCATCAGCCCTGGCTTGCCGGATTTCAAAAACGCCTCCGTCACCGCAGCGTAGTCGATCGGCAAATACGAGTCTCCGTAGAGCACCAGAAATTCCTCGCCCAGGAGTGGCAGAGCCTGCCGGAGTGCGCCACCAGTGCCAAGTAGCGAAGGCCCATCGTAAGAATACGCCACCTCCAATCCGAACCGCGCTCCATCGCCCACATGTGCCTCGATCATCTCGCCCAGATATCCCACACAGAAAACCACGCGCTTGATTCCCGCCGCCGCCAGCAACTCGAGTTGCCAATCCACAAACGGCCGCCCAGCGACTTCGACAAGAGCCTTGGGAATCCGCTCCGTGAGAGGACGCAGGCGCGTGGCTAGTCCGCCGGTGAGGATAGCGATGGGGAGTGTTTTAACAGGCAATGGATTTGGGACAGAATTCACAGAATTTACAAAATTCATTCTAAGCAAATTCTCATGATCCCTTGGAAGTGGGTTCAAGCAGGACAAGGTCAGTGAAATAATCTCGGTAATACCCCCGATCCCTTGCCAGCAGCCTGTCGGAGTGGTGCAGTGCATGGGCGCCGATGAGAAAATCTGGTAACACCCGCTTCGCATTGCCTTTTCTATTCAAGTAGGTGCGATACATCTCTCCAGCAAGGATCGCTGCCGTCTGGCTGGTGGGAATAAACTGGATTCCCCAATCCAACAAGAAAACAGCGAGTTCGCTGCTGTCCAATGCGGGAGTAATTTCTGCCATCACGCACTCGCCGATGACCAAGGATCCCTCGGACATGGCCTGCTTGAGGGATTTTTGGGAGGCGTCCGCCCAAGTTTTGTCATCTGTGAGCACATCCAGAATCACACTGGAATCAAGAGCCGTCCTCATTTGCCGCCACGCTGGATTTCCAGATATTCCATGACTGATTGGCCCGCAGGCAATTTCCCCTTACCGCGCCAGGATTGGATGGGGTCTTGACCGAGAACCTTGCTGACAACGATACTTCCCTGCGTTGCTTGAAAATCCAAAACCGAACCGGGAACAAGTCCCAATAAATCTCGGATCGCCTTAGGTATCGTGATTTGACCTTTTTCGGATAGGACGGCGTTCATACCTTCAAAGTAGGAATTCCTACTTTTGAGTCAAACAAAAAAACGGCCTTGCACAGTCGGGTGCGGTGAGTGGCGTAAACATTCAGCACCACATTCACATTGAAAAGAATCCTCAACGGAGGTGTTTTTCCGCCAATGCCCGCCAGCGCGGATCGTCCCAATGCTCCTCCAGCGGCAATGCGGACCCTAATGCTGCCGCAGTCGCCAGATCAATCGCCGCGTTCCGCGCGAGTTCCATCTCCTCGGCTTTGTGCTTCACCAACTTGGCCTGCGCTGCCACCTCATTGGGAACGGATAAGATCATATTCATAAGTGAAACTTCATGCAGAGCAGAAATCGGGTCAACTTGTATCTTTACTGAAGTTTTTCTGGCGACGCAGCGTAGCTACCCGGTCTTTATTTTGCATTTGGTATTACTATACGCTAAATGACATCTCATGATTTCTCGTCAGCTCTGGATCGACCTTGTGGAAAAATCTTGGCGGGTAGGGGGATCGTTGCTGAAGGCTCCTTGTTGGGACATCGACTGGACTCATTTTTTATTTGCGACAAGTTTTCGCTCATGATACATCATAATGTATGGTAAGAACTCAGATTTATCTCACAGAAGAAGAAAACTCTTCCATAGCGCGGTTGAGCCAACTTCTTGGAAGTGGAAAAAGCCAGATCATTCGTCAAGCTATTGATGAATTTGTTCTTAAGCGCGAAACATCCAAGCGCTTAAATGCATTGCGCGAAGCCCGCGGAATGTGGGCGGATCGAACAGACATTCCTGACCTGAGAGCACAACGCGAATCCTTTGATCGTTTTTAATGTCAATTCTCATCGATACC
>JBIIUB010000145.1:0-3698 GCA_044340205.1 Terrimicrobiaceae bacterium | reverse complement strand
AAGGCGCCGTCGAGGGACTGCGTGAATTGGCTCATGAAGGGGAAAGTGCCTTCTCGGCGGACAACTCGGGGCGCGTCTCGAGCAGCCCTCTGAGAGTCGTCCACCCCTGCGAATCCATGCCGCTGAAGAGGTGCAGATACACAAACACCGAGGGCGCAGGATATTTCGAAATCAACAGATCCACGGCTTTTGAGACCTTGTCGGCAGCAGGTTCGGACGGCAAGTCATCGATGAGGCCTTTGCCATTGTGGGCGATATCCAAGGCGTCGAGAAAATCACAGACCATGCGCTCGTTGCAGCCAAGCGTCCAAACTTGGAGGATCTCGAGGGCGAGATCGGCATTCGCGGGGCGGGACAGGGATTCCTTGATCCACTGGTTGCGTTCGTCCTTGGGCTTGCGCTCCACAAAGATGGCGCGGAGCTTGCGGCGGGTGGCCAGCATTCCAGCGGCGCTCTTGTAGGCATTGCGGTCGTTTTCGGCGAGCCAGTTCAAGACTTCACCGGCTTGTGTGCCGTTCAAACGGCCAAAAATTTCTGTCGCGGTCATGAGTTTTTTATTTTCGGGGTTCGGGAGCCGACAAGTCAAGCCATCCCCCGTGTTCAAAATCTATGCAAAGACGACCTCACCGAATTCGCGGCCGATGGCGCGGCGAACGCGGAAGACATGGGCCGGGCGGTGGTGCGGATCGAGCGCGATGAAGTTTCTGGCACCCCGCCAGTGGAATTTCTCGCCGGTGAGGAGATCCTCCATCACATATTCCTCGTCGGCGCCAATGCCGAATTGCTCGAGCGGGATGTGAACAAACGCGCTCTGCGGATTCCAAGGATCGACCGTCACCACAACGACAATGAGATCGTCGAGGGCGGCGGTGGATTTGCTGAAGCAAAGGACTTGGTCGTTCTCAGCGTTGTGGATGCGGAGGTTGTCGTATTCGCGCAGGGCGCGGTTGTCGCGGCGGATGTGGTTGAGGCGGGTTATGTAGTCCTTGATATTCCCCGGCGCGTTCCAGTCGCGGCCTTTGAACTGATATTTCTCGGAGTCGATATACTCCTCCTTGCCGGGAACCCGCGCGTTCTCGCAGAGCTCGAATCCGCTGTAGATGCCGTAAACGGGCACGGTCATGGCAGCCAAGACTGCACGGATCAAAAAGGCCGGACGCCCGCCATGCTGCAAATACTCGGGCAGGATGTCGGGAGTGTTGGCAAAGAAGTTCGCGCGGAAAAAGTCGCGCATCGGGTGCGTGGTGAGTTCGGTGAGATACTCTGCCAGCTCGTGCTTGGTGTTTCTCCAAGTGAAATAGGTGTAGCTCTGCGTGAAGCCGACCTTCGCCAGTTCCTGCATCATTTTCGGGCGAGTGAACGCCTCGCTCAGGAAGACGGTGCCGGGGAATTTGCTTTTCACCTCGGCGATGACCCATTCCCAGAACGCGACGGGTTTTGTATGGGGATTATCTACGCGGAAAATGCCCACACCGTGCTCGCACCAGAAAAGGATGACATCGCGGAGCTCGTCCCAGAGTTCGCGCCAGTTCGCATTGTGAAAATTCAGCGGATACACATCCTCGTATTTCTTGGGCGGGTTCTCGGCATACTTGATCGAGCCGTCGGGGCGCTTGAAAAACCACTCCGGATGCGCGTGCACATAGGGATGGTCGGGCGAGCAGTTGATCGCAAAATCAAGGGCGATCTCCATGCCGCGCTTGCGGATTTCGGCCACGAGCCAGTCGAAGTCCTCGAGCGTTCCGAGTTCGGGCGCGACATCCTTGTGTCCACCGCCATTCACGCCCTGCTTGTTGTTTCCTATCGCGTAAGGCACGCCAGGCTCGCCGGGTTCGCACTTGAGCGAGTTGTTCCGCCCTTTGCGGTTGCTCGTTCCGATTGGGTGAATGGGCGGAAAATAAATAACATCAAATCCCATCGCCTTCGCATCGTCGATGCGCGGCAGGCACTGGCGGAATGTCGAGCCCGAGTCCGCCTTGCCCTCCGCCGAACGGGGAAAAAACTCATACCAGGCGGCAAAAGCGGCACGCTCGCGATCAACCCACACGGGATGGAACGGCTCCGCCACAGTAGCCAACGAGCGGTCGGCATACACGCGCATGAGGGCACACAGCGAGGGATCATGCGCGAGGTCATGGGCCTGCTGCGCATCAGCCACCCGCATGGCAGCTCCGGATTTTTTCAAAGCCTCGCCGTCAGGAGTCTTTCCAGCACGGGCGGCTGCCGACTCGATGAATGCGGCTCCTTCGAGAATCTCGCTCTGGAGTTCGCGGAGTCCGGCGGCGAATTTTTTCTCCAACTCGTGCTGCCAGGAAAAAAACACATCCCCCCATGCCTGGATGGTATATTCCCAGGCCCCTTCGGCCGTGACGCAGAGAGTGGCGGTCCATCGGTCGTTCGGCATCGAGCGCATCGGCGTTTCGTTCCAAGCCTTCTCGCCCACGCGGCGCCATTTGAGGAGCGCGGCCACCTCGTCGTGCCCCTCCTTGAAAATGTCCGCTTCCACAGTGATCTCGCCACCCACCGGGCGCTTAATAGCAAAACGGGCGTTATCCAATGAGGGAGTGATGCGTCGAATGACGACTGTTTCAGGGCTTTTTGTCATGACAGGGAGTTGAGTTTTTTGACCAGTGGCTCGAGTCCATCCAACGCGGAAGCGACTTCCAGGAGGGATCGCAAGGCAACCGGCGTGTGGGCGAGAAAATCGGGGCGGTTTTTTTTGAGGCCAAGAAATCCATAGGCGCCGAGGGCCTGCATGAGACGCTGCAGGGCGCACCAGCGGAAGATCTCGTCGAAATCGGAATCAACTGGGGTGCCGTTTTGCTCTAGGCGTTTTTTGTAAAAAGCGAGCAACTCGCAGCGCTCATCGGAGGTGAGGGCGACATAGGGATCGTAGAGCAGGGAGGCGAGATCGTATTGGGCGAGCCCGTAGCGCATGCCTTGAAAATCGATGAGCCATGCGGCGCCCTCGTTGATCATGACATTCTGCGACTGGAAATCCCGGTGCACGAGCACGCGCGGACGGGCGGCGAGAGCCTCTGCAGCCCCACGCAGGGCGGGAAGAGCCGCCAATTCGGCGAGTTCGGAATCGGGTGTTTGAAAATAATTCCCCAGGCAGTTTTCAAAAAAATACCCCTGCTCCCAAAGGTAGAGGTCGGTATCAAAGACGCGCTCCAAGCGCAAATCCGCACCGGGCGCCAACTCCGTCGCCTGCGCGTGCATGCGCAAAACGCCATCGAGTGTGGATTCATAGAGCGCACGGCGGGGTGGCCAGGAAGCGTTTCGGAAGCTCCAGAGATCCTGTTCACCAAGATCCTGCATCCAAATCAGCCCCTCCTCCGGATCGTGATGGTGAATCTCAGGAACCGGCACTCCTGCGCCATTTAGGAATCGAGCAATGTCCACATAGTGGCGGTTTTCCTCTTTGTGGCCGGAGTATTTGACAAAGATCATCGACTCGTCGCCGAATCGAATGCGGTAGAATTTTCGCTCGGATCCGCCTTTTTCAAGGGGAGTCACCGCTGCGTTGCCGTTCCCGGTTTTTGGAAAGCGTTCGTTCGTTAGGGAAATGACATCGGCTTCGGCAATCATGGATGGACGCAAACTCAACACCCCCACCCGCCTCGTGGGAAGCCCAAATCAAAAGGGCGCGGTGGTCGAGGATTGCGCCAGCATGAGGGCGTCGATCGCCTCGCGCG
>JBIIUB010000073.1:0-14420 GCA_044340205.1 Terrimicrobiaceae bacterium | reverse complement strand
CAAACCGAAGAACGGCACTCCGAGAGCCGGATGCGGGCAATCCGCACGTCCGGTTCGATGAGGGGGAGACCCCGGCGGTCATTGGCCTTCGCGCCTCTAACCCCGTCCGGGTCTCCCTACTCTACTTAAGGACAAAAAAAGGCGCTTCGCCTTTGTAGCGAAGCGCCCTTCTTGTTAAGTTCCTAAAGCGTTAGGCTTGAGGATTTCCGTTGGAGAGAATCCGCCATTTTCCGCTTTCGAGTTTTTGAAGGTGCCCGAGTTTTTTGCCTGTGTTGGTGAACCATACATGGACTTGGCCCACTGGTTTTCCGATTTTTTCGGCGAGTTCCCTGACGCTCACACCGAGTTCTCCGGCTGCTTCAAGGTGTTTGATCACCTGCTCTTGCATAAAGCCTTTTGGTGAGCGTGGTTTTTTGGAGCCTTTTGCAGCGCCGCGACGCTTTTTGAGGGATTTGGCGCGGAGGATGCGGGTGGCCGCGAGGACCTCGCCAGAAGCCAATCCGGCGATTTCTTTTTCGACTTGAGCGACTTTGGCCAGCAGCGTTTCTTTTTTCTTGGTCAGAGAGAGAAGTGCCGTCAAAGTTTGCGTATTGATGTCTGATACTTTCATTAGGGCGCTTAAAAAACAAGGAATGGGAGTCTGTTGCAAGAAAAATTATTCCAGTGGCAAATTTTAAAATAGAACCCAACATGCTTGATTATGGGCATTTTGATGTATGGAGGATTAAGGGAAATCCTGATGTGGGTCTTTTAAATCCGCAGGATTTGGAGCGGTTTCAAGCGATGCCAGAGACCGGTGCGCGCCGGAGTTTTTTGTTAAGTAGGTGTGCAATTCAATGTTTGGCAAAAAAATATACAAACAGAGATTCCGAGAACTTTTCGATTTCATCGCATCCGGGGGGCAAGCCTTTTTTCGTGGATGTTCCCGATTTGCATTTCAGTTTAAGCCACACGGAAGGCGAAGTGGCGCTGGCATTCTCCCGTTCGCCGGTCGGATTTGATATGGAAAAATCCGGTCGCCGAGCCAACTTTCTCGCTGTGGCCAAGCGCTTTTTTACATCGGACGAGGTGTTGTCGATCGAAGCAGTCGGTGCTTCCACTGGAGCCTGTTTTTTAGAACTTTGGACCGCCAAAGAGGCCGTCTTAAAATTGGAGGGAACAGGGATTTCTGGCGGGTTGGAGCGGGCCCGCATTTTGAGCAAAACAGAGGCGAGCCTCGATGGTCGGCTCGTTTATTTGCGCACTCTCGAATGGCCGGGATTTGTCGCCAAGTTGGCTGCGTTTGAAAAGCCTGTCGAAGTCAGGTCGCGGGAGTTAGTTTTCTAACAACGCTTTGCGTGTGGTTTCGAGATTCGTCTTGGCGTCTTGCAAGTTGGGGTCGATGCGTAGGGCTTTCTCAAAGCAGTCGGCGGCCTCCTGCATTTTGCCTTCGCGGAAGAGGCTGACTCCGAGGTTGCACAGATAAGTGGGGTTGTCGGGGAATCTCTTAACAAGATCCCCGTAAATCTCCGATGCTTCTTGCAATTGACCATCCAGCCAGAGTGCGCGCGCCAGGTTTGCTTGGATCGCAACAATGGTCGGTGACAAGCGCATGGCTTTGCGAAATTCCGTGATCGCGGCTTTTGTGTCTTTGGTCGCCAGCACGCCGGAGCCAAGGTTGTTGCGGGTTTCGGCAAGGTCCGGTCGGAGGCGCACCGCTTCGCGGAAATGCGGTAGAGCGATGTCGATTTTTCCGCGATTGAATTCTCTGGCTCCAAGTCGGTTGTGTGCTTGCCAGCATTCCCAGTTGTGCCGGAGCGTGTAGCTCCAAAGTTTGTCCTCATTTTCCCACACGGCGGCGTAATTGTGGCTCAAAAGGGTCAGCCCGCCTGCGAGAAGAATGCCTGCGCTGAAGAGGATTTGTTTTCCCGTTTCGCCTGCCCTTGCAAAGGCCTCGCCGCATCCCGCCGCTGCCCATGCGATCATTCCGATCATCGGGATATAGACGAAGTGATCCGCCACCCAGCCGACCCGCATGTAGGACATCGCCACAAAGCCAAGCACCGGCAGGATGGTGATGAAATAAAATCCAAACGCCATCAGCGCAGGTCGGCCCCAAGTTTTTCGCTGAAGCCAGAAAACTGCGGCCGAGCCAAGGATAAGCACCCAAGGCAGGAATTGATAAACCTCGGGCGGATTCGCCTTCCATTGCGGGTAGATTGGCAGCAGCGTGATTGGCCAAAAAATCTTGCCCAAGTAAAAAATCAGCGCCATTCCCGCAATCGCGAGCCGCGAGGCGAACCCGCCGATCGGAATCGGTTCGTCACCGATGGCGCGGTTCAGTTGGAAGTGCAGGGTTATAAGCCCCAGCAAGAGGGAAATGAGTAAAAATGGCGCGCTGCGCAGAATGTCGCGCCAAGCGATGCGACCCCGCAGCCACCAGACATGCAGGAGCATCACGCACGGGAACATGACGACCGAGCTCTTGCTCAGCATCGCTGCAAGAAACAGCCCCAGTGCGGCGAAGTAAAACCGGCGGCCGGAACCCTGTTCAAAGCGCACGACGCACCAAGCCGCCGCCAGAAAAAACGGGAGCGACAGGGTGTTTTTCAACTCGGAAATCCAAGCGACGGATTCCACACACAGCGGATGCACGGCAAAGAGGAGACCGGCGAACCATGCAGCTCGGATGCGCATTTGCCTCAAGAGCCCCCAAAGCAGGCAGGCCGCAAGCGCGTGAAGGGCGATCGAAACGATGTGGTAGCCGGTGGAATCCAGACCAAACAACCGCCACTGAAGCCACAGTGCGCTCATCGTCAGCGGCAGATAATCCGCCGTCGCCGGCGCGAACCACAGCCTGCCGAGTCCATCGGGCGCCTGCACATCCGCGTTGTTGGTCAGCAGATAGTCGTCATCCCAGAGCCACTCGCCATGGTAAACGGGCGAGTAAATCCAAAAGCAGGCCAGAAAAATGACAGCCGCTTTCAGAAGCGCCGTCATCCATTCAGTCGATATCGCAGGCTGGGACACCGCCAAGCAGTCCCAAAAACGGGGTGCTGTGTCATGGAAAAACCTGATGCCCCGCCGTTATGGAATCGCTTGCGAAAGCCGAAGGGAGGCGGGATATTTTTTTCCATGAACGAAAATCAAGGATCGGCGGGAAATGTCATTGCGGCTGTTTGCAGTTTCTTTTTTCCCGGCTTGGGTCAGTTGGTTCAAGGTCGCGTGCTTTCCGCGCTTCTTTTCTTTGTGGGAGCCGCCGTTGTTTGGTTCATCAGCTTCGGCATGCTTGGCTGGACGATCCACATTTGGTCCTGCATCAACGCGGCACTTTGGACTTCAAGGAGGATGTAATGACTCTCAAAAACTATGTGAACGGCGTATTTGTTCCCGCGTGGAATGCCAATGTGCGGCCGTTTCACAACCCCGCCGATAATTCGAAACTCGGCGAGGTCGCGGAGTCGTCGGTGGAGGATGTGGACAAGGCGGTCCGCGCCGCCCGCGAGGCCTTCGACAACGGTCCATGGCCGCGCACTGCAGCTCAGGAACGGGCAAGCCGCCTTTTCAAACTCGCCGATCTCATCGAGTCTCGCGCTTCCGAGTTTGCGGAAATGGAGACGCGCAACTGCGGCAAGCCCCTTCGCGAATCCCGCTTCGATGTGGCGGATGCGGCCGCTTGCTTCCGCTATTACGCCGGTCTTGCCACCAAACCTCAGGGGCAGACATTTGAAGTTGGAGACCCGAATATCGTTTGCCAGACCGTTCGTGAGCCGATCGGAGTCTGTGCTCAGATCATTCCTTGGAACTACCCGCTTCTCATGGCCGCGTGGAAACTCGCTCCCGGCTTGGCTGCTGGGAATTGCTGCATCCTCAAGCCCTCCGAACTCACGCCACTCTCGGCTTCGCACCTTTTCGAGCTGATCGACGAGGTGGGATTTCCTCCCGGCGCCGTGCAGTTGCTTTATGGGCCGGGCGATCCCGTCGGGGCGGGCCTCGCTGAAAGTCCCCTGGTCGATAAAATCGCCTTCACTGGAGGTGGTGCGACGGGCCGCAAAATCCTTGCCGCCGCTGCTTCGAATTTCAAAAAAGTCTCGCTCGAACTTGGCGGCAAGAGTCCGAATATTGTCTTCGCTGACTGCGACCCCGATCATGCCCTCGAGTATGCGCTTTTCGCCATTTTTGCCGGTCAGGGCGAGGTTTGCAGTGCAGGATCCCGACTGCTTCTCGAGCGCAGTCTCGCGGAGTCGTTCCTGCCAAGACTGGCCTCCGCTGCCGAAAAAATCGTCGTCGGATCCGGCATGGATGAAGCCACGGAAATGGGCCCGCTTATCTCCCGTGCCCACCAGAGGAAAGTCCTCGATCACATTCAGAGCGCCTGCTGCGAAGGGGCTCAGCTCCTCATGGGAGGTTCCGCTTACAATGATCAACGCAGCGCAGGAAATTTCGTGCAGCCTACAATTTTTACCGATGTGAAACCTTCCATGCGCATCGTGAGGGAGGAGGTCTTCGGCCCAGTGCTCACTGTTCAGGTTTTTGACACCGAGGAAGATGCCATCCGTATCGCCAACGACACCATCTACGGCCTCGCGGCCGGCGTCTTCACAAAGGATGGTGCGAAAGCCCAGCGCGTCGTTCGCCGCCTGCGCGCCGGCATCACTTGGATCAATACCTACCACCCCTCCTTCAACGAGGCGCCATGGGGAGGCTACAAACAGAGTGGCATGGGACGCGAACTCGGCACTTACGGCTACGAGGCCTACACCGAGGTGAAGCAGATCAACCATTGCATCAATCCGCAGCCGCTCGGCTGGTTCCGCTCGGCACCCTGATTTCTGTGCCCGCTTTCCTCGCCGCTTTTTTCCTCGCGCTCCCGATCGCCTGTGCTTGGCAGTCCACGCTCTCTCCAATCGTCGCCGGCCCATTTCCCGAGATTCGTCCATTCCTCGCGGAATACCGCCTTGGCTGGGCGGAAATCGAAGCCGCAAAAGCTCGCGCCGCCATTTCCTATGAGGGAAAAAATGCCATCCTAACGAGCTCGGGTGCCACCACGGGACTCGCCCGCACACTCTATCAACTCGACGCTACGTTGGACGCCACAGCCGACCGCACCAGCCTCCAGACCATTCGCTCGGAACAAAACGAAAAATACGCCACCCGCACCCTGTCCACTTGCATCGAGGGCAACAAGGGCTCCCTGACAACCCTCCGCGAGTGGATCGCGCCCGATTCCAAGCCTGCCAAGTGGAAGCCTGTCAAAATCGCCCCCATCCGCGACCTCTTCGCCGCATCCCTCTTCATTCGCAGCCAGTCTCTAGCCAAAGGCGAAAAAGTCCGCACACTCGTCTTCCCAGGAGGCTCACCCTTTCTGGTCGATATCGAATCCCTCGGGCCAGAGAAAATCACCATCGCCAACACTCCGCGCGACGCCCTGCGCCTCAACATCAAAATCCAAAGCGTGAACACCAAAAAAGGCAACGCCCTCGAACCCCACCGCAAATTCCGCTCCGGCACGCTCTGGCTCAGCAACGACCCCGACCGCATTCTTCTTCGTGCGGAGGTGCAGGTCTTCGTTGGCTATGTGTTCGCAGAATTGTTTTCGTTTCAGCGCGCAGGCGGCAATGCGCAGGAGATGCCGTGAGTTGATGAGTCCGACCTTGACCACTGTTCAAACCGCGAACAAGTTTCCATCAATCATCTCCAAATACGAAAAAACCTATGAGCTTTACTGAATGTGATTTGACGAGCATCGCAGATAGCGACCTCAGTCGCTTCGACAGGGCTGTGGCTCATATCCCAGAGGACTCATGTTCGCTTTTTCATGAAGAGGCAAGCCGCCTTGAGGCAGGTCTCCTGGGTGTCTACCGCGTGGTGGCGATGATGGTTAGGCAGGAAGAGCAGGTTGAAAAAGTGGCAATGTGCTGGGATGCCATGGTTGCGGTTTGTGACAAATATGCAGCCAAGCTTGGTGAGTTTCACGCTGAGCATCCGGATTGCGGTGCTGGTTTCTTCTATGACCGGATTCTGGATTTGCGCAGCAAGTGCAATAGACTTCGCGAGCTCCACGCATGATTGAAAGCGATGACTTGGATCTCCTGTCCGGTCTTTACGACAGGTTTGCCCATGCTCTCGATCCTTTCTCTGAAGATCGTGATCTTGCTGAGAGGCAGTTTTTTCACGAGCTGACAAGGTTGTTTGAAATGCAACCAGATCCAAGGCCCAGTTTAAAAGAATTCCAGAAAAAGGCCGTTGTCATGTGCAGGGCGCGCCTGCGCAGCAGTGACAAGCCAAAAGGCATTTGAGAGCCAACTTCTAGCCTCGAGCATCACTGCGTTGGCATTTTTCAAAAGATACGGACTGGGTCTTTTGGGGTTCCTTACAAAAAATTCCAATCCACAGGCCGACCAAGATAGCACTGCGCAATCATCCCTCTGAAGAATCGGTCTCCCCGCTCTTGCCGCGTTTCTTCCGAGGTTTTCTTTTGGATGCTTTGGGAGTTGGCGGGGCAGGGGTTTCCGCCGAAGCCGTTTCGCTTTCCGTTTCTTGGGTGTTTAAATCCAGCTCCGCAAGGAACACGGCATCCTCCGGCGTGTCGCCGCCGAAGAGGACCCGCATGTAGGCTGGAAAATAGCGGTCCGCCGTGGAGAGGGCTGAGCCAATGATGCGGCGAATGACCTCATCTTCCAGACGCCCTTCGCCGATGATGTGGCTTATGTGGTAGCGCGACTCCCCATCGCGCAAGTCGAGTTCGAATGCGCCGAGGACCAGGCCATAGTTCACACGGGTGAAAAATTCAGTCACATGCGGCCTCATTTTTTCGTCCTTCGCCAGCACGGGGTAATTCATGTGGATTTGAAAAATCTCGTCATCGTTCGAAATCCTCAAATGGCAGGTGTAGAGCGCATGCCTGCGGCAGATGTTCAGCCGAATGCGCTTTTCCTCGCGAAAAATCGCAAAGCTGAGTTCGTTGGCCTCACAATGGTCGACCAAGGCCTGAAAAGGAGTGCCGAAGCCGGATGAATCAAGTGTTTCGTTGTTGGACATGGAAATTCGTGTTCTCGGGTTTGCAGTCAGTCGCTGCCTTTTAATTATACTTCTCCATTGTCGCACGAGGTGCAACAGGTCTTCGCAAATGAAAGGAAAGAGGGGGGAGCCGACAGTCGGATTCGAACCGACGACCAGCGGTTTACAAAACCGCTGCTCTACCACTGAGCTATGTCGGCGTGGAAGAACGACGAAGTTTCCACACTTTCGATCTGGATGCAAGAGCCGTTTGAAAGCGAGCGTGCGGCGTGTTCTGTCTTTACAGGCCAATGCGGGGACGCTGATATTCCCCGCTCTCAATGACTCAAAAAATTGGCATAGGGCTGGCGGGGTTCGGAACGGTTGGAGCGGGGGTTTACAAAAACCTTCTCCGCAATGCCGCGCTTTTGGAACAGCGGATCGGTGTTCAATTCGAGGTGCGCAAGATCGCTGTGCGCGACCTCTCGAAGGCGCGCGATGTGCAGGCGCCAGCGGAGCTTTTCACAGACTCTCCCGATGAGTTGCTGGCCGATCCTGCGATTCATGTCGTGGTGGAGCTCATGGGCGGTATCGACATCCCTCTCGCCTTTGTCAAAAAAGCCATCGCTGCTGGCAAGATCGTCATCACCGGAAACAAGGCCCTGCTTGCCGAGCACGGGCATGAGATTTTCCAACTCGCCGCAGAAAAGCGCGTGCCGGTCTTCTACGAGGCGGCCGTCGCGGGTGGAATCCCCATCATCAAATCCGTTCGCGAGGCCTTTGTGGGAAATCGCTTCGAGGCGATTCATGGAATCTTGAATGGCACGAGCAACTACATCCTGAGCCGCATGACGGATGAGGGGCTGGATTTCGCTCCGGTCCTCGCAGAGGCCCAGAAACTCGGCTATGCGGAGGCTGACCCCGCGCTGGATGTGAATGGCTGGGACGCCGCGCACAAGGCGATCATCCTTGCTTCGCTTGCCTATGGATTCTGGATCGATCCGAAGGATGTTCTCGTCGAGGGCATCGAAAAAGTCACCGCCGCCGATATTCAATTTGCCAACGAACTCGGCTATCGCATCAAGTTGCTCGCATCCATCAAGGCCGATGAAAACGGCTTTATCGAGGTGCGCGTTGTTCCCACGCTCATCCCAAAAACCCATGTTCTGGCCTCGGTGAATGGCGTCTTCAACGCCGTCGCCGTGAAGGGCGATGTGGTCGGGGATGCTCTTTTCTACGGACGCGGTGCGGGGCAGGATCCGACATCCAGCTCGGTCCTTGGCGACCTCGCGGAGGCGGCGGCTTTCATGCAGTCCCCTCGTCGCTGTCTCGGCTTCACCTCTCATGATCTCTACGGGCGCTGCAAGCCGGTGGAGGACACGATTTCTAAATACTACCTGCGTCTCGGCGTAGAGGATCGCCCCGGCGTGCTGGCCCAGATTGCCGGCACTTTGGCCAAAGCCGATATCGGCATCCTCTCGGTGATCCAGCCGGAGGGCCTGGTGGACGGCTCTGTGCCTCTAATTCTAACCCTTCACGACGCACCCTACGGATCGATGAAAAAAACCGCCAACGAGTTGGCTTCCCTTCCTTGCGTGAAAGGAACGCCGCTCCTGCTTCACATGGAGGCCTTCTCGTGAACGAGCCGCTTAACGACAAAGGTGTGATCCACCGCTATCGGCAGTTCCTGCCCGTGAGCGATTCCACGCCGGTGATCTCTCTCAGCGAGGGCTCGACGCCGCTCATTCATTCGCCGCGCCTCAGCGAAAAAGCCGGTGCCGAGGTTTACCTGAAATTCGAGGGACTCAATCCCACAGGGTCTTTCAAGGATCGCGGCATGACGGTAGCCATTTCGAAAGCGGTGGAGGATGGCGCCAAAACGGTCATCTGCGCCTCCACGGGAAACACCAGCGCTGCTGCGGCAGCCTACGCCGCCCGCGCAGGAATCCAGTGCGCTGTGATTTTGCCTGCTGGTAAAATCGCCATCGGCAAGCTGGCGCAGGCTTTCGTTTACGGGGCCAAAGTCGTGGCGATCCGTGGAAATTTCGACGACGCCCTGCGCATCGTGCGGGAATTTGGCGGCATCGACCGCGTGGCGATTGTAAATTCCATCAATCCCCACCGCATCGAGGGGCAGAAGACCGCGTCTTTTGAAGTCATCGAAGATCTCGGCGACGCGCCGGATATCCACATCCTGCCAGTTGGAAACGCCGGCAACATCACCGCCTACTGGAAAGGCTACCGCGAATTCCACGCTGCCGGACGCTCGACCCGCTTGCCAAAAATGGTCGGCTTCCAAGCCGCCGGCTCAGCCCCGATTTTCTTCAATCAACCCATCGAAAAACCCGACACTGTTGCCACAGCGATCCGCATCGGCAACCCGGCAAGTTGGCAGGGCGCGAACAATGCCGTGAGCGAATCCGGTGGTTGCATTGATATCGTGACGGACGAGGAAATCCTCGCCGCGCAAGCTTGGTTGGCTGCGAATGAGGGCATCTTTGTCGAACCTGCCAGTGCTGCCAGCGTGGCTGGATTGTTGAAATGCCATTCCAATGCGCGTTGCAGCGCTTGTCCTTTCTCGTCCGCTTTGCGGCCCGGTGCCAAGGTCGTGCTGACCGTGACCGGCCACGGGTTGAAGGATACCGAAACCCCCGTCAAGTTCGGCGGATTCACTCCAGCCGAGGCGGACGCCAATCTCGCTGCCGTGCGCGCTGTTCTTGATCAAAGCTGATTTTTTACCATGGCTCTTATCGTTCAAAAATACGGCGGCACTTCGGTTGGGAATCCCGAGCGGATTCAAAATGTCGCAAGGCGCGTTCTGGCGACCCAGCAGGCCGGCAACTCGGTCGTTGTTGTGGTTTCAGCCATGTCCGGAGTCACCGACGGCCTGATCAAACTCGCCAAGGAAGTCTCACCTGCACCCGCCGAACGGGAAATGGATGTTCTCCTCGCCACCGGCGAGCAGACGACAATCGCCCTCACCGCGATGGCGATCAATGCGCTCGGCGGCAAGGCGGTCTCGCTCACCGGCGCGCAAGCAGGAATCATCACAAGCGGTGTTCATACGAAGGCAAAAATCGCCAACATCGCCCCACGGCAGGTCCGCAAATTTCTCGACGAGGGCA
Source organism: Terrimicrobiaceae bacterium (assembly GCA_044340205.1). GTDB lineage: Bacteria > Verrucomicrobiota > Verrucomicrobiia > Chthoniobacterales > Terrimicrobiaceae > UBA967. The sequence goes on along the minus strand of JBIIUB010000073.1, from coordinate 4,317 downwards.
ATGTCTGCATCGTCGCCGGATTCCAAGGCCAGACGCTCGAGGGTCAGATCACCACACTTGGACGCGGCGGCTCCGACCTCACAGCCATCGCCATTGCGGCGGCTCTCAAGGCCGACATGTGCGAGATCTACACGGATGTCGACGGCGTTTATACCTGCGACCCGCGTGTGGTGCCGGATGCCAAGAAGATTGAGGAGATCGCATATGACGAGCTTCTCGAAATGGCCAGTAGCGGATCCAAGGTCATGCAGTCCCGCTCGGTCGAATTCGCCAAAAAATTCAAAGTGCCTTTCGAGGTGCGCAGCAGTTTCAACAACAACAGGGGAACCATCGTGAAAGAAGAATCCATCGGACTCGAAAATGTCGTCGTGCGAGGCATCTGCCTCGAACGCAAACAAGCCAAGGTCACCATCACCCAAGTGCCCGACAAACCCGGCACCGCCTCCCGCATTTTTACAGCCCTCTCCGAGGCGAATGTGATCATCGATGTCATCGTCCAAAATGTCTCCGTAAGCGGATCGACCGACATTTCCTTCACGATGGGCGCCGATGAATTGGAAAAGCTCGGTGCCGTCATCGACCGCGTGGCCAAAGAGGTCGGCGCTGGCGAGGTGATCAAAAAAAGCGGCATCGCCAAGCTCAGCGTCGTCGGAATCGGCATGCGCTCCCACTCGGGAGTCGCCGCCACCCTCTTCGAATGCCTCGGCAACGGCGGAGTGAACATCCAAATGATCTCCACCTCCGAAATCAAAATCGCTGTCATCATCGACGAGGCTCAGATCGAGCACGCCGCCAAGCTCGCCCACGCTGCTTTCGGACTGGCAAAGTAGACTAGGCCTTTCGCATCCCCCCCCCATGGATATCTTTGAAAGTGTCGGGAACCTCAGCGAGCAGTTGGGACTTCCTGTTCTTTTGATAGGTGGCCATGCGGTGAATTTTTACGGATACAACAGGACAACCCTCGATGTGGATTTCCTGATTGCGGTGGACAGCTTCCCCGCTTGGCGCTCCGGCTTCGAGTCCATTGGCTACAAGTGGATCGGGCAGACAGAGAATTTTGTCAGGTTGGAGCCCCCGGACTCTGGTTTATTTCCGATGGATGTCATGCTGGTCGCGCCGGAGACATTTCAAAAACTTTACGCTGAGCGGGTCGAGTGCTCCTTTGGAAATTCACGGCTGCACTTGCCCAAGCCACTTCACCTGATCGCCCTCAAACTGCACGCGATGAAGAATCCCGGGCGCCTGAGGCAAGGCAAGGACTTGCTCGACATTTTGAATCTCGTTTCCCTTTGCAAGATCGATACCGGAGGACAAGAGTTCCAAGGCGTCCTCGACCGCTATGCCAACGAAGAAATCAGAAACCTCGTCCTCCGCTCCATCCCCTGAGCGATCTGGTGGGGATTTTTTTGATCTTCCAGAGATCACCGCAGCCGATGACGCGTTTTTGAAAAGTCATCCCTCGCCGACTTTCGAGCAACAGATCGCCCATGCCCGTTGGTTGCTAGCGTGGCGCAGGAGCCGAGGAATTCCCGATGACCATCCTCCACGCCAGTTGGAGCGTTTTGAGATGTAGACCGAAACTGTCGCCAGATTCTCGTCGCCAACTCTCCGGCTATCTGTTTGAAGCATCCCGAAATTATGAGCGTTCCGCAGAACACGATTGCGATTGTTTACGACTACGACCAAACCCTCTCGCCGATCTACATGCAGGAGGAGGCGATCTTCCCGGTTTTTGGAATCGACCCTTCCCATTTCTGGAAGCGGTGCGCCGATTTGGTGCAAAACCAGGGTTACGACCACGAGTTGGCCTACATGAAGGTGCTTCTCGATTGCCTCGAGATTGACCGCCCCACCAATGCCCGCCTTCGCGAGCTCGGTGCGCGGCTCACCTTTTATCCGGGATTGCCGGAAATGTTCGAGGATCTCAAAAACACACTCATCACTCCGGAGCACGCCGCGCATGGCATCCGCGTTGAGCATTACATCGTGTCCTCCGGCATGAAGGAACTCATCGAGGGCAGTCGCCTCGCGCCGTATGTGCGCAAGATTTTCGGTTGTGAATTCGCTACTGACGAGCACGACCGGATCACCTTTCCCAAACGAGCCATCAGCCACACCCAGAAAACCCAGTTTCTCTTCCGCATCAACAAAGGCATGCTGGAACTCGATCAGGATGTGAACGACCACATGGACCCGGCCCTGCGCCCAGTGCCTTTCCAAAACATGATCTACATCGGCGATGGACCGACCGATGTGCCGTGCTTCACCGTCATGCGTCGCAATGGCGGCCAGGCGATTGCCGTTTACAACCCCGAGGATCCGACGCGCACGAGCTTCAAAAAGTGCTACCAACTGAGCACCCACGCCGACCGGGTCAAAAATATCGCTCCTTCGGATTTCCGCGCGGGCAGCCATCTGCGGCTCCTCCTCGAGGAAATGGTTCTCGAGATCGGCAACCGCATCATCCAACGCCGCCGCGATGATCTCGAGGCCGGCACGGTGAAGGCGCCAAGGCACTGAGGTTTCAGAGCAGCAGCAAGAAAACAGCAACGCAGATCGCAGTCGGAATCAGCGCGGCGAGGAAAAGTTTCAGCGCGTTCACGCCGTTTTCCCCAAAGTGGGATTGCAGAATCGACTGGCCGGCGGGATTGGGTGCATTCGCAATCACCGTAAGCCCGCCGCCCGCCACGGCACCCGCTACCACGGCGAGTTTTGCTTCATCGGAAAATCCGGGCACAAGGGATGCCAGATAAGTGATCGCCGCATTGTCATTGAATGCCGTGAGAGCGGTCGACCCGAGGAGAAGTTGGGTGGGATTCAAGCTGGTAAGCACTGGCTCAATCCACCACTGCTGGCAACCTCCATGGATGACCAGGCCCGCTAGGAAGAAGCCCACAAGCACAGGACCACGCAGACTGATCGCCTCCTGATTCCGCTCCGTGGCCGCAACAAAAGCCAGGAAGAACAGGAATGCCAAAACTACCATTGCTGCGTAGTGCGCGGCGTAAACGACGAACCCGATGAAAAGCAGATGGCAAACAATGATCGGCACAGGCACAGGAGCCGACGCTCCAGCCTCACTCGCGCGCCGGGACTTCATTGAAAAAAGTTCCCGCCGGAAGACAAGCAGCGCGAGGGTGTTTGAGATCAGAATGCACGCAGCGGCCTTCCAGCCGAAGTGGAGAAGCATGAAGGGCGTGTCCCAGTTCCACTTGCTCGCCACCATCACCACAGGCGGCGCCGCGAAGTGCGTGAGGGTTCCTCCAATCGAGATGTGAACAAAAAGTAGCCCCAGCGTGACATAGCGGAGGTTCATCGAAGGATTCAGTTTGTAGAATTTACCGGCCAGAAGAAGCGCGCAGATGGTCATCGCGGCTGGCTCCGTGATGAACGAACCAAGCAGCGGACCAATCGTGAGAATCGCAAACCACCATGCTGCCGGGCTCCCGCCTCCGAAGTCTGCGAATTTTTTCAGCGATCCCTCGGCAAATTGAAGAATCGGCCGCGAGCTGGCGATCGCCATGATCACCACCACGAAAATCGGCTCAGTGAAGTTCACTCCCCTCAAATAATGCGAAGCGACTCCAGGCCCCTTCAGGACAAGGATCGCAAGTCCGAGCGGAATCAGCCAGATGCCAAAGACTGCCTCCACCTCGCCGAGAAAGTGGAAAACCACAGAGAGAAATTTCTTCCTGTCCAGCTGACGCAAATCCACTGCCACCCCTCCAGCCGTCATCCTCTCGCATTCCACCTCCAACCGGTGCGAAACAGCCCGGAACTTCGCCGCGAGAAACGTGTGCACAATCGCCGCAAAAAAAATGAGCGTCGCCACCAGATTGAACGGATCGGCCTGAATCCGCCCGAGCAACTTCGCCCCCAAGCCCGTCACTTGCCCGTCCGCATAACTCTCAAGAGGCATCGGAAAAACCGCCTCCTGCCCCGCTCCATACAAGCACCCGCCCAAACCAGCCCAGACAATCAGGACGGCAAAAAAAAGTCGGCGCGCAAAAAAAGTGGGCATGAACATCGCAGCCCGTGTCTACCACAGCCCTGCCCATCGGCAAACCAGATCTGCCTGCCCCGCCCACCTCAAAACAATGGCAAAAAAAATGAACGATCGTCCAAAAATTTGGTTTTTAAGATGGAAGAAGTTAGGTTCAAAAAAATCAAAAAATTATCTCAAAATAAATAAAATCAGAATTTTACAAACAACAAAAAATTTGGACGATCGTCCAAATTTTTGGTCGCACGGCAAATGCTGTGATGTGGTTTTGCGGTGGGTGGGGATTTGATTTGCAAGGGGGGAGCGGGGGGATG
>JBIIUB010000011.1:0-47968 GCA_044340205.1 Terrimicrobiaceae bacterium | reverse complement strand
ATTATTTTTCCACTGCTGATGAAGGCTTGATCGACCGTCTTGATAAGCTTTTAAGCAGCTATGTCTCTGACTCAGGCGGTGCTGCTGGCGGATTGAAAGCGCAACTCGATAGCATCACCAATCAGAATAAAAGCCTTGATAAACAAATCGAAGATGTCGAGCGTCGCCTAGCCTCACAGCGTTCCTTGCTCGAAAGTTCCTTTATCGCCATGGAGAGAGCGCAATCTGGCTTTCAGCAGCAGTCAGCTTATCTGGCAAAAACATTCAGCGGAAAATAATCACTAAAGTTTTTTCGAGTTTATCCGATAGTCTGACTTACAAAGTTACCTTTCAAACAACTAATTCAAACCAACACTCAGAAGGAGAAATACAATGAACAACGTGCACCCCATCCTGCCACAAACCTCACCGGTTTGGCCAGAAGTCAATGCGGCGACTGCCAAAAACAACATGTCGTCGCCACAAGTCGGAGCCACCGAGCTTCCTATCCGTGACTCAGTCATTGCAACCGGTAAAACCGAGTTGCTGAATAAAAAGTCAGTCACTGACAGCTTGGAAGCCCCGCATCGTGAAATGGTGCGCGAGTGGCAGAGCAGCCAGACCGAGGTTCGTCCTGGTCAAGTCACCAAGGCGATTGACTGGAATCTCGATCCGCAATACCCCTCGTTGAATGTGCTTAACGGCATCGCAACAATGCTGGTTGGCTCTGTCCTCAACGACTCTGGATCAAATCTCAAAGGCCAAATCACTCCTTAAGATTCTTCTTGAGATTCCTCTCGGTAATTATACTTTGGTCTAAACATAGTCGTTTTGAAATCCAACAACCCTCTCAATATCTATCGTAAAACGGCTGCCACAACAGCATCCCCGGGCGAATTGGTTCTGATGCTTTTCGATGGTGCCCTGCGTTTCATGGCTGCTGCGGAGTTGGGTTTCAACGAGGAGAATTTCGCCCGTCAAAACGAGCAAATTCACAATAACATTCAGCGCACACAAGCAATCATCACGGAGTTGCAGGCGACACTTAACATGGAGAAAGGTGGAGAGTTTTCTGAGAATCTCTACCGCTTGTATGACTTCATGCAGGAGCATCTCAATCAAGCCAACCGCGAAAAAAGCCGCGAAAAAATCAAAACAGTGGCTGCCTTCATGCAGGATATTCGCGATGCATGGGCCCAGATGCTTCTCCAGACTGCTGCTGAGCAGGCGTCGGCCGCCGGAGCACCCGCTCATGGCCTCGGCGCGAAATGCTGATAAGAAAACCTCAGCCGAAAGCCGAAGAGGGCTTGCCGGATCGGCTGGAGAAACTTCTGTCGCTTTACGAAAAAAACCTCCGCTTGGAGGTTTTTTTTATAGGGAGAAAAGACATTGAAAGCCTCTTGGATATCCTCCCTGCCCAAGGCGATCTCATCCAGGCTCTCAGCTCGATGCTTCCGGACCTACGCCTTCCAGAGGCCTTGGCCGAAGCCCTTCAAAAACGCCTTGAGGCGGCGGATGCCCTTCGCGAATCCAACAAGAAGGCCTTGGATCAAGCGATGCAGGAAGTGAGTTCCGAATTGGAGCAAATGAACGGCGCCCGCCAGCGCATCCGCCAAATGCGCCAACTCTCCAAGTCGATGTATCAGGAATCGAACGAGCCCGCCCGCTTGCAAAATTGGGCGTAGGGAAAATGGGCTATGCTCTGGAGGCTTGGGATTCGAGGCGGTGGAGGTATTTGTAGGAATAAAGCCCTGTCGAGTGGCCGTCCGCCCAGCGGGGCTGGATGGCGTAACCGCCGACTGTTTGCCAGGATGTAAGGTCGAAACTGCGGTCGTTGTATGTGACGGCGGGTAGGGCGACTTGGCCGAGCACATCTGGCTCGCCGCCGCACGCGGCGCAGGGGCAATGGCGACGCAGGAATTCAAGGGCAAGGTAGGACTCGGTGCCGTCATTCCAGGCGATCGCGAGTTCGGTGCCGATTTTTTGGATGGCTGTGGGCTGGAGTGGAGGCGTCATATTTTTCAGCTGGAGGATTTGGTGATGTGCGGCGGTTTGAGGTAAATGGGTTCCGCCGGTCCCGCTTGGGCGGCGCGGCGGGCAAGGTGGATGGCCTGCGGAGAGGCGAGGGTTGCCTGATAGCGGAGCGAGGAGGTCGAAAAAACAGGGACTCCCGGCGTGAGTTGGGCAAGGGCCTCGTCTGGAGTGAGGAGGGCTGGAGCGGCGGCGAGGTGTCCGTTGCGGATGTGTGCGTGGAACCACTGGTTCGCCCTGGCGTCGCCGAGAACATGATATTCGGCGGGCTCGTAGCCGAGGAGTGAGCAGATGCCTTGGAGTCGTGCCGAGCGTGCGCGGGCGAGTCCCCATGCGGCGGCGATGGAGGCGCGCAGCGAATTATAGCTGCCTGGGCCTGTGCCGACGAGCACGAGGTCGAGGGTCTCGATGTGGCGGCTTGCATTTGCCAGCGCCTCAAAAAACGCCGTGCCGCGACCGCGCGGGTTTTCGAAGGAACACTCGTGGAGAACCTCCCCGTCCTGGGTCAAGGTGATGCTGCCAATGGCGCTGGAACACTCGATGGTGAGAATCGTCATGGCTGAACCTGAATGCGGCGGGCGTTGCCTTCGATCGAAAAAACAAGACGCAGCGTTTGCGGCGGGAGCATTTCTGCAAATTTGCCGCCCCACTCGATGGCCACGATGCCGTCGCCGGCGAGGTAGTCGTCAAAGCCCAGCGCGGCTAGATCGGCGGCTGATTCGATGCGGTAGAGGTCCATGTGCACGAGCGGTGGTCGGCGTGGCGCGTGATATTCGTGGACAAGCGTGAATGTGGGGCTCGAGACCTCGCGTGGGTCGCATCCCAGGGCTTCGGCGAGACCTTTAACGAAGCAGGTTTTGCCCGCACCCATAGGCCCTTCCAGGCTGAGAATGCATTGGTCGCCGAGGCAGGCGGCGAGATCATGTGCGGCGCGGCGAGTTTCCTCCTCGGTCGCGCACAGGCGTTCCCCGCGAGGGAAGCTTTTTTCGATTTGCGGGTTTGCCATGAGGGGTGGAATTTAGTTCGCTCGTTCGAGAGATGACAACATCTTCCCTTCTTGCCTGGTTCCGGATTTGCGCGGTTTTGATCCTCGGCACGGCTGTCGTATGTCTGGTGGGATGCGATTCCCCGGGAGGAATGATCCGCGACATCCGGAAAAACTTGGATGCCTTCAAAGCGAGTCCCAGTGATGCTGCGCTTGAGAAGGTGGAGAAGTCCTTCGTGAAGATCGATGCCGCTATCAAGGATCTGGAGGAGAAGGAGGATATTGCCCAGGCGGACCTTTTTCGCAGGCAGGCTATGACGCTTCGTTACGAGTATCGGGCGATGCACGCGGCTTATCTCACATGGAAGCAAGAGCAGGCGGCCAAGCCGACTTCCACAGGCTCAGGCAAATGAGGGTAGCGACCCCGGAGCAGGGCCTTTGAGCTTTGTCTCCAGGGCGCGGAGGTTTTTGTCCAAGTGGTCCAAGCTGAATCCAGCTACAGCAAGTCGGGCGGCTTCGCCCATGGCCTGCACGCGCTCGGGGTCCTCAAGCAGGGTTTGCAAACGCTCCGCGAGCGCGGCGGAATCCCTCGCGGGCACAATAAAACCATCCAGACCATCGGTCACAACACGGCCGCAATTTGGTGTGGTGATGACCGGCAGACCATGCGCCATGGCCTCAAGCTGGGTGAGCGCGAAGCCATCCGAGATCGTGGGGAGAACAAAAACATCGGCCTGGCTGTAGAATTCCCGCACACGGTCGCGGGTTACAGCGCCGTGGAATCGGACATTTGGCGGGGCTTTCACGATAAACTGGTCGGCGATGGCGATTGGGCCGGCGATGTCGATCTGGATGTTTTGGGTCTTCAGCAACCGGGCGGCTTCGAGGAGGTATTGAACACCTTTGCGGAGGTTGACCTGGCCGAGGAAAAGCACGCGGAGCGGCTCGGAGTCGGGCTTGAGCGGGGTGGGGGAGGCGGCTTCGCCTGAATCCCCGACTTCGTAGGCGAGGGGAATGATGTGGATTTTCTCGGCAGGCACGCCCTGCTCAACGAGGGCGTCGAGGGTCCATTGCGAATTGACCATGACGGCATCCGCCAGCGCCCACTCGGCTTTGCGCCAAGCGAAGTATTCCTCGGGAACGAGGATTGGCGACTTTGCCCAACCGGGCCAGCGTCTTTCCTCTTCCTTTACCATTTCTACTTCCGTGCGCGAGGGGTCCATCTGGCAGACGATGCAGACTGCGCCGCGATCCTTGGCCCAGGCTGCGGCTTCCAGAAAGCCGGTGTCGTAGCCGAAGAAGATAGTGTTTTCCCAGTGCTGTTCGCGGCGGCGCGCGAGGCCTGAGCGCACCTGCTTGCCGAAGCGGCTGCCGATGCGAAGAAAATCGCTGTAGGGGTCTGTGGACGGCCGGATTTGTTTGCGGAGACCATCCAGAATGGCAGTGGCATTGAAGGAATAAACCTCTGCATCGGTCAAATCCTCATGCTGCCTGCTTCGAAGGCGGGCGGAGCGGGCGAGTTTATGCCAAAGCCCATGCGACCAGTAGTCGGTGAAAAGGGCTTCCAGCTTGCCCGAGCGGTGCAGCACGCGCGGGATGGCATAGTGTTCCCTCGCTCCGATCTGCGCGCAGATCCAGGAGGTGGACGGGGCGTGAACTTTGAAGAGTTGCTTTGCGATTTCTCTAAAAAAACAGCTCCAGCGGCCAGTGGGGAGCTTAAAAACAGGTTAGGGATTTTTCCTTGCCGCTGGCAGGGCGCGGTGGTTCATTGCGGAGCATCGCACGGGGCTTCGGCGCGGTGCGTAAAACCCATTTTTCCTTGGGGGTATAGCTCAGTTGGTAGAGCGTCTCGTTCGCAATGAGAAGGCCAGGGGTTCGAATCCCCTTACCTCCACTTTAACAATATGCCCGCACTTCCAGTTCCTGAAAATCTCCGCACCTGGGTTGAAATCAACCTCGGCGCATTGAGGCGGAATCTGGCTTTTGTCAGGAATCGCATCGGTCCCGGCTCCGGGATTCTCGCCGTGGTGAAAGCCAACGCCTACGGGCATGGCGTCGCCGATATTGTCAAAACCCTTGCCGACGATACCGAGGTCTTTGGGGTGGCCAATATCAAAGAGGCCATGGAGGTCGCCCCCGCCGCAAATGGCCGCGCGGTCATGCTGCTCAGCCCCTGCTTGCCTGCCGAGTATGAGACGGCTGTGAAGAACGGATTTATCGTCACGGTTTCCAGCGCAGACGAAGCCCACGCCTATTCGCAGTATGGCGAGGTGAGTGTGAATTTCAAAATCGACACGGGAATGGGACGCGTTGGCTGCGCGGTCCCAGCCGCATTGGATGAGGTGCGGCGGGTTCTCTCGATGAAGAGAGTTTTGTTGCACAGCATTTCGACGCACCTCCCCTCGGCCGATGAGGACGAGGTTTTCACTCTGGAGCAACTCAAGGGCTTTCACGCGATGTCGGAGGAACTGCGCGCTGTCGCGCCGGGAGCCAAATTCCATGTTCTCAACAGCGCTGGTGTCCTTACCCGTCCTGAGCACCGGCACGACCTCGTGAGGCCGGGGCTCATCCTCTACGGCGTTTCGCCTCTGCCGGCGTTTTCGAGTCACATCGAGCCTGTGCTTTCCTGGAAGTCCCGCGTGGTTCTGCTGCGTGATTTGCCTGCCGGCGCCAGCGTCAGCTATGGACGTTCTTTTATTGCCGAAAAACCCATTCGCACCGCGCTCGTGGCGGTGGGATATGCTGATGGCTTTCCGAGGCAGGTGTCAGGTCGAGGCGCGAGCGTTCTGGTGCGTGGAACCCGCTGCGCCGTGCTGGGGCGGGTGACCATGGATCAAATCGTAGTCGATGTTTCCCATAGACCCGAAGTCGAGCTGGGTGATGAGGTCACGCTCATTGGCAATGACGGGGACGAGACAATCGATGTCACCGAACTGGCAGACCAGGCGGGAACGATTTCATGGGAAATCCTTGCGGGCATAGGCCGTCGCGTGGAGCATTTCCACACTTGATCCGGCGCTGTTTGGTTTTTCCTGAAAACATCAGCTGAAAAAGCGGATCGTCAGCGGGAATTTGTAGCTCACGCCGTTGCTGGCCTTGATCGCCCCGTTGATAACGAAAGCCAGCCATGCGATGAATGTGCCCACGGGCAGCGCCAGCGGCACAACGAGGCAGGAGCCCACCATAGCCACAACTCCAGAAAGGAAAAACCACAGGCTCCAGGAGATCTGAAAATTCAGCACGCTCCGGCCTGCGGCATCGATGCCCGGCACCTCGTTTTTCTTCAAAAGCCAGATGATCATCGGTCCAAGGATGTGGCCGAAACCGACGATAACCAGCCCTGCGAGCGCGCTCAAATGCAGGACTGTGATCCATTGTCGGGCGGACGCATCGTTGCCGTCCGGAGGCAATGGCGGTGGGCATGGCGGTTGTGACTCTTCCATGTTGAAAATTTCGCGGCAACTGCGCGTAAAATCAAGCGCCTCCGCCACGGCAATGATTTTCAAAAATGCGTTGGAATCACCCGCGTGCTTCCGCTATGGGTATGCCGTCATGAAAAAGCTCCCCGTTATTGTCATCTCGCCTCTGATGTCCCTTTTCTTCTGGCCGGGCACGGTTCACGCCCAGTCGCAGGCCGCCGCACAAGAAAACGAAGCCGCCTACAACCTGCTCTCAAACGCCGATTACAAGGGAGCCGCCACAGCCTACCAGGCCATCATCACCGGCTATCCCACGGATATTCTCGTCCAATCTGCCACGATCCAGCTCGGTGTCTGCCAATTCTACCTCGGCGAATTCGACAAGGCGCTTGCCAGTTTGGAAAAATCCAAGACCGGGCCCGCGCTGACTCCCGACCAGTTGCAGATGATCGACAATCTGCGCGCGCAGATCCTCGCCGCCAAGGCCATGGCGCTTCCGCCCACGGATGCAGGCCGCAAGGGCATCTTCGAGCAGGCGATCAAGAGCTACAACGACTTCGTCACAAAGTATCCGCAATCCCCCGATCTCGAGGCTGTCGTTTACGGCCGTGCCCTCTGCGAATACCAGATCTCCGATTACGACAAGGCCTCCGCCAGCCTGCGCGAAAACATGCAGAAGTTTGCCGCGAGCCCGACCATTGAAGGCAGCAGAAACCTCCTTGCCATCACGCTCGCCACCCAAGGCGGCGACCAACTCACCAGGGATGGCGGCGACAAGGACAAGGGCCTCGACCTCCTCAAGCAAGCCGAAGACCTCCTGCGCAGCATTATCACCAGCAAAAAAGACCTCGCGCTCGTGAACGACGCGAATTTCCAGCTCGGCGAAATCCTTTTCATGCGCGCCGCATTCAGCCCCGAAGCCGATCGCAAGGGCCTCTACGAGCAAGCTGCATCCGCCTACATGGCTGTTCTTCCCAAGGAGGACATCGTTGCGATGCAGCAGGAAAAAGTGAAATCCTATGGCCCCCAAAAGATCGCCGCACTCCGAGCAAAGAATCTTCCTCTGAAAAACAAGCTCGATAAGGAAAACGAACGCGAGCTCAAAAAACTCGCCGAGATCAGCGCCAAGCCCGACCAGACCGCGCAAGCCCTCCTCAAGCTCGGCGAGATCTTTTTCAATGCCGGAAAATACAATGAGTCCCGCGTCGTCATCACCCATATCTCGCCGTTCCTGACGACGGATGACGACAAGATGCGCGCCCTCTATTTCAAGACGATGGGCTATGTCGTGCAGAACGCCTCCGATCCCGCTTTGAAAGGCTACGAACAGTTCCAAGCCACCTACAAAGGCAAGCCCATTGCGGAGAACCTGCCCTTCATGATTGGCAACATGATCCTCGCCCAAGGCGATAGTGCCGGGTCGATCCGCTACTTCGAGGAGTCGATCCAGTCCTACCCCAAAGGCCGTCTCTCCGGTCTCTCCGTTGCTCAAAAAGCCCAGGCGCAGCTTGGCCTCAAGCAATACGAGGAGGCCCTGAAAACCTTCCAAGACAGCCTGCAAAAAAACCCCACGCCTGAGGTTGGAGTCGTCGCCCAGTTCGGCATTGCAAACATCTATCGCGACACCTCGAAGTGGGACGATGCCATCAAGGCCTTCAAGGCCACCGTTGAGAAATACCCCGGCACTCCGCAGGCTATGGAGTCCGCCTACTGGATCGCCGCCTGCACCCAGCAGAAAGGCGACAATGCCGGAGCCATTCCGCTTCTTGAGGCCTTCCTCAAAGCGAATCCCGATACGCCGCTCACGCCTCTTGCCACCTTCGTGCTGGGAAATGCCCAGATCGCCACGGGCCAGAACGACGCTGGTGTCGCCACGCTTGCCAAGGTCGCCGAGCAATTCCCCGACTCGCCGGCCGCGCCATTCACCTACTTCTCCCGCTCACAAGTCTTCGCCGCAGCTCAGAATGTCGCCGAGGTGAACAAGCTCATGCGCGAATTCATCGAGAAGTATCCGCAGGACGAAAAAATTTACTTCGCCTACAATAGCATCGGCCAGAATGCCGCATCCGCAGGGAATGTGGATCTTGCCATCTCGACCTGGCGCGAATTCGTGGAGCGCTATCCCGACCACGCCAAATCGCCCTCCGCCCTGGTGACCGTCTCCGAACTTCAGCGCGCCATCGCCGAGCGCCTCGCCACGAACTACACCTCGCTCAACGAGACCGACCGCGTGAAATGGAAGGAGGCCGTGGACGCTTCCTCCACGACCATCGAAGGCCTCCTCGCAAAATATCCGCAGAGCGCCGATCTCTCGCCTGCGCTTCAGTCCCTCCTCACCAGCCAGCGCATGCTCATCCGCTCGGGCTTGAAGGATGACGCCGCCGTCGAAGCCGCATTCCAGGCCCAGGCCGACCAAGCCACAGACCCCGGCGCTCGCAGCAAGGTTCTCTTCGCGCTCGCAGGCTTCATTGCCGAAAAAGACAAGCCCCGCGCGCTGACCAAGATGACCGAAGCCTACAATGCCCAGGTCCTCTACGGTCCGAAGGATATCGATGTCTTCGGACTCGCCCTTGCCGATTCCGGAAAGCTCGACGAGGCGCAGGCCGTTTTTGAAAAACTGGCCGCCGACTATCCCGCTCCCGCAGGCGTTGCCCCGAACGCCGCCCCGCCGCTCGTTCAGGAGGCCCAGGCCACATCGATCTTCGGCAAAGGCCGCGTCGCCCAGAAGCGTGGTCAGACCGCAGAAGCCGGTCAGTTCTTCCAGCAACTCAAAGCCACCTACCCATGGTCGCCGAAAGTCCTCGAAGCCGACTATGGTATTGCCCAGTCGCTCCGCTCCCAGCGCAAGCCCGACGAGGCCATGTCCCTCCTCGGCGGCATCATCCGCGCGCAGAACGCCACCGCCGAACTCCGCGCCAACTCCTTCCTCCTCTACGGCCACATCATGAAGGATAAAATGAACACCGAGGCAGATCCCAAGAAGAAAGCCGAGCACTGCGGCGCAGCCATCGACTTCTTCATGAAAATTCCGCAATTCTACTCTGGTGTCCCTCTCGCGGCCGCTGAAGGCCTCTGGGAAGGTGGACAACTCCTCGAGCTGCAAGCCGCCACGCTCACCGAGGAAACCAAACCCAAGAAATCCGAGCAAATCAACCGCGCCAAGGCCTCCTACAGCCAAATCGTGAAGGATTTCCCAAGCGACAAATACGCCGAGCAGGCCAAGCAGCGTCTCCAAGCCCTCGGAGGTAACTGATCCGCATGCCCCGCGCCGCCGCTGCGCCCAGCAGAAAGTCGAAAAAAACCGCCAGCGCATCCAGCATGGCCCGGGAGCTTCTCAAAAGGCTCCCGGCCATTTACCCCGACGCCCACTGCGAGCTCGACCACTCGAACGCACTCGAACTCCTCGTCGCCACCATCCTCTCCGCCCAGTGCACCGATAAAAGGGTCAATATCGTCACCAAAGACCTCTTCGCGCGCTGCCGCACCGCTGCCGATTACGCCGCCATCTCGCAAGAGGAACTCGAAGCCCTCGTCCGCTCCACCGGCTTCTACCGCAACAAAGCCAAAAACATCCGTGCCATGGGTGCCGCACTCCTCGCGAAGCACGGCGGCGAAGTGCCATCCACCCTCGAAGCCCTCGCCGACCTCCCCGGTGCCGGTCGCAAAACCGCCAATGTCGTCCTCGGAAACGCCTTCCAAAAAAATGAAGGCGTCGTCGTCGATACCCATGTCGGCCGCCTCTCCCAACGCCTCGGCCTCACCACCTTCAGCGACCCCATCCGCATCGAACAAGACCTCATCAAACTCTTTCCCCGCGACTCTTGGACCCTTCTCAGCCACTGGCTCATTTTCCACGGCCGACGCCGCTGTCCTGCCCGTAAACCAGACTGCCCCAACTGCGAGCTCCGCGACATCTGCCCTTCCGCCAGTCAGTCCTGAGAATCTGCCTTCTCACGATTCGCGCGGCAGCGCGCTCCCAGAAAACGCCGCTTCGCGGCTGAAAAATGGGTCATGCCGGAGGATGAACCCTCCCAAGTTACGAATCGCGCTGCCGCGCAGGGCGCGAAAGAGGGGAGCACGGTCGTCCCGACCGTGAACGACACCGGCTTGGCAAGCTCACCGACGCCCACAATCCGTCATTTATTTTCGAATCCTGAAGGCGTCTGTTTGTTTCTCAATGTCGTCTTCCTTCATAATAAAAGGGATGCCTTTCAGCCAGAGGCGGAGGGCTTCCCAGTGGATCAGGAAGATGATTTTGAGGGTGACGAGCGGAAATGCGAGCGTGAGGCGAGCGAGGTTGGAGGTGGTGAGTTCTGTCCGCTTGCCGGTGAGGGTGCTGATGAGGGTTTTTTGGTCGCCTTGGTAGTTGTCGATGGCGATGTGGAGGTTTTGGCCGGGGATTTTGAATCGGAAGTCAAATGCGAGGTCGAGCGGGGAGAAGGGGGAGACATAGTAGTTTTTCGGCACCCGGATGTGGAAGCCATTGCCAGACTCGTTGAGCGGGACGAGGTAGGGCTTGAGTTCGCCGAAGGTGTTGCCGACTTGAACGACGGATGTGAGTGGACGGTTTTCTTCGTCGAAGCAGAAAAAAATCGAGATCGGGTTGAAGGTGTAGCCGAGCAAGCGGGGGAGTGTGAGGAGGCGGATGCGGGCGGGATGCGCGGAGATGTTTTGGGTTTGGAGAAAGGTTTCGAGATTGGCGCGGAGGCCGCTTGAGTGGAATTGGAAGTAATCCTCGTTGCGGAGCGAGTAGAGATTCGGTTCCTCCGCGCTGAAGATCGGCACGGCGTGGGTGAGCGAGGGGATTTCGTCGAGATCGAGATGGAAGAGGAAAATCCGGTAAACGAATTCGTGCGGCTTGGGGTGCAGTCTGCGGTGCATCACAGTGCACTCGTAGAGGCAGGATGCCGCAGGGTGGTTCATTGGTCGAGGAGCGGGCGCAGCACGGCGGCGAGATCCACTGCGGAGCTGTAGGCGTCCTCGTGAAACCCATGCCGGAAGTAGCTTCCGCAAAAGAAAATTCGTTGCCGTGGCGAGCGGGTGTTCAGCGTCGGGAGTTCGCGCTGCGCTTCCATGGCGCGCAGTGTGTAGACGGGGTGCTCGTAGCCGGTTTGGTAGAGGATGGTCTCGGGGCGGATCTTGTCGGCGCCGTTCACGGAGACAAAGTAGTCGCGGATTTTGCTGACTCCTTGAAGGGCGTTCATCCAATAGTGCGTCGTCGCCTCGCGGTCGCCGTGGGCATCCTGCTCGACCCGGTAATTCCATGACGCCCAGGCTCGGCGGATGCGTGGCATGACGGAGTGGTCCGTATGAAGCGTGGCGGTGTTTTTTTGATATCCGAACGCACCCAGCAGGCGGCTTTGGGCTTCATCGGGCGCTGCCAGCATGGCGAGGGCCTCGTCGGCATGGGCGGCGATGATGACGCGGTCGAAATCGAGCAGTGTTCCATCCTCGATGCGAACGGTGGCCGAGGATTCGGATTCCTTCACTTCGACGGCTTTGGCGGGGAGTTGGACAGGTCGAAGGTGGGCCAGGAGCTTGTCCCTGTAGCTGCGCGAACCCCCGCTGACCGTGAACCATGGGTGGTGGGTCGTGACTCCGAGAAATCCGTGGTTCTGAAAAAAACGGATGAGGCTCAACGCAGGAAAATCCAGCATCTGGCGCGGATCGGTGGACCACACCGCAGAGCTCATCGGGATGAGGTAGAGGTTGAGGAAATCGACGCCCAGCCCGTGCTTGTGCACAAATTCGCCAACGGTGCAGTTCAGCGAGTCGGGTTTTTTCAGAAGTGCGCGGGCGACTCGGAAGAAGCGCAGGATTTGGAAAACGAGGGCGTGAAAGCGCGGGCTGAGGATGTTGCCGCGCTGGGCGAAAAGTTTGTCCAACCCCATGCCATTGTATTCGAGGCGGCTCGGCAGGTGCTGGACGCTGAAAGACATTTCTGAGGACTTTGTCTCGACGCCGAGTTCCTCGAAGAGCCGCACCAGATGGGGATAGGTGGCATGGTTGAAGACGATGAATCCTGTATCGATGGGAATTTCGCGGCCATTTTCCTCGACCGTCACGGTGTTTGTATGTCCGCCGGGTCTGGCCTCGCGTTCGATGAGTGTGATATCGGCGTGGTTGCGGAGTTGCCAGGCCGCACCCATGCCGGCGATGCCGGAGCCAATGATGCCGATGCGCTCTCTCACTGCGGAGCGGATTGGTTCACCCCGGATTCGGAATAGACGCGGGCGGGGACGCCTTTGATGTTCCAGACAAGACCCAATGCGCCGAGGGCCCGGATCACATAGTAGGAGATGTCGATCTCCCACCAGTAAAAGCCCTGCCGCGCGGAGGCCTGGAAGTGGTGGTGGTTGTTGTGCCAGCCCTCACCGAGTGTCAGGAGCGCGAGAAGCAAGCTGTTCCGGCTGTCATCACCCGTATCGAAGCGTTTTTTTCCGAAGCAATGGGTGAGGGAATTGATCGTGCAGGTGGCGTGGAACAAAACCGTGGTGCTAATGAAAAATCCCCAGACGACCATTTGCCATGGCGAGGTTCCAAGTCCGGGTGCAAAGGCTTCCAGCGCGGATCCGAAGCCGTAGAGGCCGACAAATAAAAGAGCAGGCCCGATCAAGTCGAAGCGGTTCAGGAAAACCAGCTCGGGATATTTTGCGAGATCCTTCACACGGTCGTAGTCGGTGGGAAAATTCCGGCTGCTCGTCAACCAGCCGATGTGCGACCACAGGAAGCCTTTCATGCCGGGGGAGTGAACATCGTGCTCGTCATCCGAGTGCCTGTGGTGGTGGCGGTGCACGGAGGCCCACCAGAGCGGACCGCGCTGCACGGCGGTGAGGCCAAACAGAGCGAAGAGAAACTGGGTGACCCTCGAGGTGTGGTAGGCGCGGTGGCAGAAGTAGCGGTGGTAGATGGCAGTCACCGCGAACATGCGGGTGAAATACAGCACTGCGGCGGTGATAACAGGCGCCCAGCTCCAGCCTGTCCAGATGACTCCGAGGCAGCCGAGATGAAGGATGATAAACGGAATCGCCCGTGAGAACTCGAAGCGCTCCGGCATTTCCCGCACCTTCTCGGCACCGTCGGGAAAATAGTCCGAGTCGATGGCGCGGATGAAAGGTGCGAACAATTTCTTTAAGACGGGCATGGGAATCAATCCTCTGCGATGCCCAGCAAATCAAGGATGCGGTTCAGGTCGTCCGTTCCATAGTATTCGATCTGGATGTGACCCTTCTTTTCGGAGTGGTTCACTTGCACGCGGGTGGCGAGTCGGTGGGTGAGGAGGTTTTGGACGCGTTGAATGGCGGGAGCGGGCTCGGTGGTGACACCGGTGCCGCTGCGGCGTGGTCGGGTGATGCCCGTATCTGCCAACTTTTGCGCGGCCATTTTTTCCGCTACTCGCACGGAGAGGCTTCCCCGGACGATCTGGTCGGCGAGCCATTTCTGTTCGCTGTGGTTTTTCAGCGAGAGGAGGACTTTGGCATGTCCCACGGAAATCCGGCCGTGTTTGAGGAGGGATTGTGCGTCCGGTTCCAAATCGAGAAGTCGCATGGCGTTTGCGACCGAGGCCCGGCTTTTGCCGACGCGGCGGGAGATTTCCTCCTGCGTGAGGCTGAATTCCTGGTGAAGCCTGGCATAGGCGGCGGCCTCTTCAATCGGGTTCAGGCCCTCGCGCTGGAGGTTTTCGATGAGGGCGAGTTCCAGCACCTCACGGTCGCTGGCTTCGCGAACGATGACGGGGACATCCGCGAGACCAACTTCTTTTGCAGCCCGCCAGCGGCGCTCACCGGCGATGAGTTCATAGACTCCATTCGCCTGACGGACGATGAGGGGTTGGATGATGCCGCGCTCCCGGATGCTCTCAACGAGTTCGTGCAATTGATCCGAGGAAAAATCCAAGCGCGGTTGCAGCGGGCTGGGGGAGATGCTTGCAAGCGGGAGCCTTTGAATTCTCTCGCCGTGTTCTTCAATTGGAGCCGGACTGGCCACGCGCTTGTTGATGAGTGCGCCGAGGCCCTTGCCGAGTGCTTGCTTTGCCATGGACGCGGAGCCTAAACATGGAGCCCGTCGCCGACAAGTAGAAGGCGCGTTTCATTTTTTCAAAACAGGCCCGATGCCAAAAATACTTAGCCGTCTTCAGCTCTGGGAGGATTCCTCGCCGCGCACACCTGCCGGGCAGATGGCGTGCGACGAGGCACTGTTGCATTTTTGCGAGATGCCGGTTTTGCGAGTCTATCGCTGGACTGCGCCTGCGGTGACATTTGGATACGCACAGAGGCTTGCGGCGGTTGAGCCTTTGGCGCACAGGTTGCCCGTCATGCGTCGATGGAGTGGCGGGGGAATGGTTTTTCATGGCAGCGATGTCACGCTGGCGCTTGTGATTCCTGCTTCCGAGGCGGCGGCATCCGGCAGTTCGCGGGACATTTACAGTGCGATTCATGAGGGTCTGCTTTCGGCGATTCAAAAGACACTCCCGGATGCGCGTTTGGTGCTCCCCGAGGAATGCCGATGCGGGCCTGTTTGTTTTGAGAGCCCCGTTGCTTTTGACATCATCGCCGGCGCCTCGAAAATCTGTGGCGGAGCGCTCCGGCGCTCGAAAGCCGGTGTTCTCTATCAAGGTTCGCTTCACCTCCCGGGCGCGGTTCCGCTTGAACTCGCCAACTCGCTTTCTGCGGAAGTTTCCCGCTTTGAAAACTCCACCTCACTGGAGCCACTCATCGCAGATCTTTCTTCGAGCAAATACGAAACCCCAGCGTGGTTGGCGATGCGCTAAGTGATATGAGGAGATCAATTTTTCAACCTTCATGGCAATAATCGGCATCACTGGCGGCATCGCCTCGGGCAAATCAACTTTCAGCCGCGCCTTGGCTGAAATCCGGGGGGCGAGCATTTTCGACTCAGACGCCTGTGCCCGGGAACTCCTCGATTCCGACCCCACCGTGCGCGAAGCCGTGATTCGCGACATCCTCCCCACGGCGTATCGAGCGGATGGAACGCCGGACCGTGCCGCCATTCGGGCCCTTGTTTTTTCAGACCCTGCAGCCAAAGCCCGACTCGAAGCGATTCTCCATCCCCTCGTTCGCGCCCGAAGGGAGGCTCTGGCGGAGCATGCTCGAGCAGAGGGGTGCGACCTGCTTGTGGATATTCCACTCCTTTTCGAAACCGCCGCATCGTCCGGTTTTGATCTCGTAGTTACAGTCGCCTGCTCCCTGGAAATACAGACCCGGCGCGCCATGTCGAGAGGTCTGACACTGGCCCAGGTTCAGCAAATCGTCGCCTCGCAGTGGGGCAACGCGCAAAAAATCGCCCAGTCGGATTTTCTCATTTGGAATGACGGTTCCCTCCGGATGCTTCAGGCGCAGGCGGAGGAACTGGCTTCACGCTTGGAATCGAGGGCGCTAAAAATAAAGCCTTCGGTTTCTTGACATCCTTGCGGCACCCGATAGTTTCTCCCCTCCGTTCACAAAATTGATCCTATGGCATTCACAGAAGTCATTCTTACCGCAAATATTCCCAAGCTCGGCGCAGAGGCCGACATCGTCAAAGTCCGCCGTGGCTTCGCCCGCAACTTTCTTTACCCTCAAGGCAAGGCCCTTGAGATCACTGCCGGTTCCCTCCGTCAGATCAACCATCTCAAAGCCAAGCGCGCCGAGCGTGAGGCCCGCGAGGTGACCGCTGCCGAGGAAATCGCCTCCAAGATCAACAAGCTTTCGATCAGCTTCACGCTGGATGCCGGCACCACAGGCAAAGCCTTCGGTTCCGTTACTGCCAAGGACATCCACGATCGCATCGCTGCTGATCTCAAACTCGAAGACCTTCCCAAGCACGCTGTCGTTCTTGAAAAGGCCATCAAGGAAAGCGGTGACCACATTGTTGCTGTTAAGCTCCACCCCGATGTCACGGCCAACCTCAAGATCGAGGTGAAGGTGAACGCTCCTGCAGTCGAGGAATCCACCGAGGCGGCTCCTGAAAAGAAATACCGCCGCAAAGTTACCACCGAGGCCTGATTTTCAGCCCCGCGTATCCATTTCAAATTCACCATGAGGCCGTGCGTGGAAGTTATCTTTCCGTCCGGCCTCATTCTTTTCCCCAAGCTCCGTAATTTTTTCTGATCGACCATGTCTTCTGCTCCTGAACAAAACGCCAGTGCACCAGTTCCAAACGGTGATGCCGCAGGCAAAGGACGCGGGAAAAAGAAGCCCGATTATCAACAGCGAGGAGCAGCCTATCTTCCAGATGCCCGGCGCCCGCTGCCGCAGAGTCTCGATGCCGAGAAAGGGCTCCTGGGCTCGATTCTGCACTCCGCCACGGCGTTGGATGATACGATGGCGCAGATGGAGGCGCGGCATTTCCATCTGCCGGCCCACCAGAAAATATTCGAACTCTTGGTCGAGATGCGAAATGGTGGGAAGCCGATCGACCTCATCGCGCTCACCCAGACGCTCGAGGACCGGCGGATGCTCGACGAGGTCGGTGGAGCGGTCGCCATCACCGAGCTTTTCACTTTCGTTCCAACAGCGGCGAATGCTGACTACTACCGCGAGATCATTCTCGAAAAATATCTTCTCCGCCGCGTCATCACGACATGCACGGAGTATGTCGCCCGCGCCCACGACGAACAGGGTGATGTGAGGATCCTCCTCGACGAGGTCGAGGCCCGCGTTCTCGAGATTGGCGAGCAGCGCTTCCAATCCACCATGCCCACCATGAAGCAGATGGTGAGCGACGCGATCGACAATATCGAAAAGCTCTCGCGCTCCGGCGGCGGCATCACAGGCCTCCCAACCGGATTCCACGAGCTCGACCGCATGACGAGTGGCATGCACGAGGGTGAGATGTTCGTCATCGCCGCGCGCCCCTCGATGGGCAAGACCGCGCTTGCCATGAACATCGCCGAGCATGTCGCGATCGATGCCGGTAAGCCCGTCGCTGTTTTTTCCCTGGAAATGGGTGCCCAGCAGCTCGTGCAGCGTCTCCTTTGTTCCAGGGCGAGGGTGAACGGCTCCAAGCTCCGCGACGGCTTCATCGCCAATCGCGAAATGACGAATCTCATCAACATTGCCGGTCAGCTCTCCAAGGCGAAAATCTTCGTCGATGACACTCCCGGCCTGAGCATTTTGGAACTCCGCGCCAAGGCCCGCCGCCTTCACAACCGCGAAAAAATCCAGCTCATCGTCATCGACTACCTTCAGCTTCTCCGCTCAGGTTCCCGCCGCGCCCAAGAGAACCGCCAGATTGAAATTCAGGAAATCTCCTATGGCATCAAAGCCCTCGCCAAGGAACTCAAGCTTCCCGTCATCGTCCTCGCCCAGCTGAACCGAAATCCCGAGCAGCGCACCGGCTCCAGCGCTGGACGGCCTCGCCTGAGCGATCTCCGCGAATCCGGAACCATCGAGCAGGATGCCGACATCGTCGGGCTCCTCATCCGCGATAAATACTACGCTGAGGACGAGGAAGCCAAAAAAGAAGCTGCAGGCAAGGCCACCCTCATCATCGCCAAGCAGCGAAACGGCCCAACCGGCGATGTGCCTCTGACCTTCCTCGAGGAATACACCCGCTTCGAAGACGCCGCCGTCGAGCGCACCGAACCGCAATAAAGGCCCCCCCCAGCTACCGCCGGAAAGGCACATTTTTCCCACCCATTTTCTTTTTGCCTGCTTAGCGTTCCCTTGAGCTTAAAATAGCGTTAGCTTAAAAAGCGATAAACCTCTCCCCCTCTGTGCTCTCTGTGTCCTCTGTGGTCAATCTCTTCAGAGGCCATCAAATCGCCAAAAAGTTGGTTCGGGAATTGCTGTGAGTTCAGCAACCACTTTTTTCCAAAAAATCATGAGCCAAGAAGAAATTGCCTCTCGCATTCAGGAAGCCTTCGCCCTCCTGGATATCGGTCTCGAAAAAGAGTCCGAACAAATGATCCAGGGACTCCTCGCGCAGGCCCCCACTGCCGAAGTCCACTCGGCCGCCATTTACATTTTCAACCGCCTCGGCCGCTTCATCCGCGCTTCCGTGTCGGCGGATATTCTGCTCGACCAAAAAAAGCCCCTCCCTCCCGAGGAGCTTTTCCGAATCGCCCTCGCGTTCAATTTCTCCGGACGCCTCCAAGAGGCCTACGACATCGAAAAATCCATCGCTCCGGAAAACAACGAGCAGTCTCTCGTTCGCCTCTACGGCCTGGCATGCAAAGCCAATCGCCTAGGCCGTCACGCCGAGGCCCTCATCCACATGCTCAGCTGCTTCTCGTTCCAGAACACCGAGGCGGGTGATGCCCACCGGAAAATCTTCCTCGATAGCGAGCTCTCCTCGCTCTGGGAAAAAATCCCGTCCATCCCGCTCACGCTTCGCCAAGCCATGCGCTACTGCGATTTGCCTTTCGATGAAATCCTCGCGCTCAACGAGACCGTGTTGCCGCTCCGTTGTGTGGATCAATTGGATATCTACGCCATGCCGCCGAAGTTCCACGCGCTGCTGCATCCCGTTTACGCCACTTGTTTCGAAGTTGCCCCCGCCGCCGAAGCTGCCAATCCGGCGCTGGCAGCCGAGTTCGCCGACTGGCAGGGATCAGTCGTGGCCCCGCGCCTCGAAGCCTTTCGTGCGCTCCGCGACCGCATCGCATCCATGGTCTTGGATCAACAGCTCACCTTCGCGAAATTCCAAGCCTCCAAAGGCCGCTTCGGCTGTGCCCGCAACCACCTCGTTTGCCACTTGCTCCAAACTCCCGGAGCCAGTCTTGCAAACCTTCCAGAGATTCCGCTTCTGCGCCCGCTCATCGAGGAATTCCGCGCCCAGGAAGCCGAATGCCCCGAGTCGTTCCGCACCCTTATTTCGTGGGCATACCGCGAGGAGCCTGAAAAATTCCTCCGTGATGTTCTGCCCGAAATGCCCGTTGTGAACCGCACCTCCGGCTATGCCCTGCTGGCTGCTGGTTGCATGCACTACCGCCTTGGTGACACCGCCGCAGCGATCGAAAGTTGGTCCTCCTGCGCCCGCAAGTGGCCCCTCGATGACGCACCCATCATGAACGCCGCCATGCTCCTCAGCGGCGAAAAACGCTGGGACGAAGCCACGCAACTCATCAACTGCCTGCCCGACGAGTGCATGAAATCCATGCTGTGGAAACGCGCCCACCACGCCATCAGCGAGCGCCGCGCCTTCTCGCTCAGCAGCAAAACAAATCCCACGCCCCGCATTCCAACACCCACTTTTGGAAATCTCTACTCCGGCGCTGACGAGGAATTCCTTGTTGAGCACAAGCAATTCACTCCCATCGTTTGCTGAGAGTTCGCCCTCGCGGATAGTTGCTCCCTGTGGGCAGCGTCTCGCCTTTCGCGATTGACGCTGCCTCCCAAGCTATTTTTAATGCGGCTCCCCGTCCGGAACATCAAAAACAACTCTACAATAAAACAACATGGTTAAAATCGGTATCAACGGCTTCGGACGCATTGGGCGCATGGTCTTCCGTGCGGCGGTTAAAAATTTCAGCAAGGACATTCAAGTTGTCGGCATTAACGACCTTCTTGAACCCGAGTATCTCGCTTACATGCTCAAATACGACTCGGTTCACGGTCGCTTCGATGGCGAGGTTTCGGTCGAGGGCAACAACCTGATTGTTAATGGCAACAAAATCCGCCTCACTGCCGTCAAAGATCCATCCACTCTGAAATGGGACGAAGTCGGTGCCGATATCGTGGTGGAATCCACAGGCCTCTTCCTCGACAAAGCCAGCGCTGAAGCGCATCTCAAGGCCGGTGCCAAAAAAGTTATCATGTCCGCTCCTTCGAAGGACGAGACCCCGATGTTTGTCTACGGCGTAAACCACACCACCTACGCTGGCGAAGCGATCATCTCGAACGCGAGCTGCACCACAAACTGCCTCGCCCCTCTTGCCAAAGTCATCAACGACACCTTCGGCATCAAACGCGGTCTCATGACCACCGTTCACGCTGCCACAGCCACGCAAAAAACCGTGGACGGCCCGAGCAGCAAAGACTGGCGCGGTGGACGCGGCATTCTCGAGAACATCATCCCATCCTCGACTGGCGCTGCCAAAGCCGTGGGCAAGGTCATCCCTGCTCTCAACAAAAAACTCACCGGAATGGCATTCCGCGTGCCGACCTCCGATGTCTCGGTTGTTGATCTCACGGTGGAACTCGACAAGCCTGCCTCCTACGAGGAAATCTGCGCCGCCATCAAAGCCGCTTCCGAAGGCCCGCTGAAAGGCATCCTCGGCTACACCGACCAGAAAGTCGTCAGCACAGACTTCCGTGGCGAAACCCAGACCTCGGTCTTCGACGCCGAAGCCGGCATCGCCCTCGACCCGACCTTCGTCAAACTCGTGTCCTGGTATGACAACGAGTGGGGCTACTCGAACAAAGTCCTCGAGATGGTCAGCGTCATCGCGAAGTAACTGAACAATCTCATTCATTGACCACAGAGGACACAGAGACCACGGAGGAAATAAAAACCTCGGTGCTCTCTGTGAACTCTGTGGTCATTTTTTTGAAGCACCCAACCCATCACCAGCTATGAAAAAATCCATCAAAGACATTTCCGTAAACGGCAAACGCGTCCTCATGCGCGTGGACTTCAATGTTCCCCAAGATAAAAAAACCGGCGCCATCACGAACACCCAGCGCATTTCCGCCGCGCTACCCACGATCCAACACGCCCTCAATGAAGGCGCTTCGGTCGTCCTCATGAGCCACCTCGGCCGCCCGGATGGCAAAGTCGTGGAAAAATTCTCCCTCAAGCCCGTTTCTGAAAAACTCTCCGAACTCCTCGGCAAGCCCGTGAAGTTTCTCAGCGACTGTGTCGGCACCGAAGTCGAAGCCGCCTGTGCCTCGCTCCAGCCCGGCGAAGTCGTCCTCCTCGAAAATCTCCGCTTCCACATCGAAGAAGAAGGCAAAGTCAAAAACGAAGACGGCACTTCCACCAAAGCCGATCCCGAAAAAGTCGCGGCCTTCCGCGCCAGCCTTACGAAGCTCGGCGATGTCTTCGTGAGCGACGCATTTGGCACCGCCCACCGCGCGCATTCATCCGTCGTCGGCGTGGATCTTCCCAAAGTCGCCGGCTTCCTCATGCAGAAGGAACTCGACGCCTTCGCCGCCGTTCTCGACAACCCCCAGCGCCCGCTCCTGGCCATTCTCGGAGGCGCCAAGATCGCCGACAAAATCCCGCTCATCCGCAACCTCATCGAAACCGCCGACGAAATCATCATCGGCGGCGGCATGGCCTACACCTTCAAGAAGGTTCTCGAAAACATGCCGATCGGAAATAGCCTCTTCGATCCCGAAGGTGCCAAGATCGTCGCCGAGTTGATGGAAAAAGCTAAAGCCCGTGGCGTCCAAATCCACCTGCCCGTCGATTACATCACCGCCACCGCCTTCTCACCCGACGCGGAAACCGGCCACGCCGATGACAAATCCGGCATCCCCGATGGACTCGAAGGCCTCGACTGCGGACCCAAGTCCCGCGAAATCTTCGCCGCCGCCATCGCCCGCGCCAAAACCATCATCTGGAACGGCCCCGCCGGCGTCTTCGAATTCGAGAAATTCGCCGAAGGCACAAAATCCATGGCCGCCGCTGTCGCCGCAGCCACAGCCTCAGGTGCCATCACCATCGTCGGCGGAGGCGACACCGCCACTGCTGCCAAAAAATTCGGAGTCGCCGACAAGGTCACCCACTGCTCCACAGGCGGAGGCGCCTCCCTCGAACTCCTCGAAGGCAAAGCCCTCCCCGGCGTCACAGCTCTGGACGAGAAGTAATAATCGGATCAAACACGCCTTGCCCTAAAAATAGGGCAAGGCGAGGACTACAACTCTGCTGGTCAATCGCGCGGCAGCGCTGCGTCTTTTGGGTCAACCTTTGCCTTGCTCGCGCCCCTGCTCGCTGCGCCCTGCGGGCCATCTGCGATGTGCTTCCTCTGCCCCGCCCGGGTCTTCGGTTGGCTTGACCCAAGATTGAACCGCTCCGCTATCACGCCGCCCGCTCCCCATCACCCCGCGTGCTCGCAGAAACGCCGCTTCGCGGCTGAAAAATGGGTCATGCGAGACGATGAACCCTCCCAGATTCACGATCCGCGCTGACGCGCGGAAGAGGGGAGCACGGTCGTCTCGACTGTGAAAGACACTCGCGCCCTAACCTCAGCGATCAGCGATCGCCGAACGCCGTTCCACATTTCGTTTTTAAAAACACTTCCTAAAAATAATGTTTGTCATTTCAAATATTGTTTGAAATAACAAACGCATGCTCGCCACTGCAAAGACTCCCGCCCAGAAGTCGAAGCGCTATATTGTGCCGATTCTCGAGCGGGCGTTGATCATTCTGGAGGCCCTGGCGAAGGCTCCGCGTGGGATGGGGATCAGCGAGCTCTCGCGGGAGTTGGGCATGCCGAAGAACAGTGTGTTCCGGATTTTAACGACCCTTTATTCGAGTGGATATCTGCAGCGAGACGAGGAGGGCCGGATTTACAGTTTGAGCCGGAAGATTCTGGCTCTTGGCTACGAGGCGCTGGATGAGCTTAGTCTGGTCGATAAATCCCTCGATGTGATGCGCGAGCTGCGCGATGAGACTGGCGAGACGGTGCTTGTGGGCACGCTGGTAGGGGATCACGGCGTCGTGCTGGAGTTGGTGCCAAGCAGCCAGCCGATCAAGTTTCTTGTGGATGTGGGAGCGCGTTTTCCTTTGCACACGGCGGCTCCTGCCAAGGCAATGCTGGCGTTTTTGCCGAAAACGGATTTGGAGACCCACTTGCAGCGCATTGTTTTTCGCAAGTTCACGGCTTCCACGATCACCAGCGAGGCACCATTTCGCCGTTTATTGGAGGAGGTTCGGGAGAGTGGAGTGGCTTTCGATCGCGAGGAGGAAATGGAGAGCCTGCATTGCGTGGCGGCTCCGATTTTTGATCATCGCGGATACCCCGTTGCTGCGATCTGGATCACCGGACCGTCCTACCGTTTCCGCGAGGAGGATTTTTCCCGTCTTGGCCGGAAAGTCCGTCAGGCCGCAGAGCGCATCTCAGCACGCTTCGGTCACAACCTTTTAAAAACCTAAAATATGGAAAACAAAAAACCCACAGTCATCGTCACAGGCGCCTCGGGCGGCTACGGAGCCGGCATCGCCGAAACCTTCGCCAAGCAGGGCGCGCAAGTCTTCATCACCGCAAGGAATGAAGCGAAACTCAAGGAAGTCGCCTCGCGCATCGGCGCCACCGCCATCGCGGCGGATGCCACAAGCGCGGCGGATTGGGATCGCGTCATCAAGACAGTTATGGATTCCACAGGTCGTATCGATGCGTTGATCAACAATGCCGGAGCGGGCGGACGCATCGCTCCCACAGCAGAGCAAAGCGACGAGGAAATCATTCAAACACTTCACCTGAATCTTACCAGCGTCATGCTGGGATGCCGCCGGGTGGCTCCAATCATGACAGCGCAGGGATCGGGAACGATCGTCAATATCTCGAGCGTTTGCGCGAAATATTCCTGGCCCGGTTGGTCGATCTACTCGGCCGCAAAAGCAGGCGTGGAGCGCTTCAGCAAGGGGCTCTACCTCGAAGTGCGTCCGAGCGGCGTGCGCGTCACAGTCCTGACTCCTTCTTGGGGCGCTACTGAATTCTGCGACAACTCTGGCATCGGAGGTCATCCCGCCACCGATCCGGCGGTCCGTGCCAAATGCACGCACCCACACGAACTCGGAAAAATCGTGGCCGACATCGTCGCCACGCCCGCGCACCTCGAAATCCTCGAGATGACGGTTGTGCCGACCGTGCAGGAAATCATGCCGTTGTAAGA
Source organism: Terrimicrobiaceae bacterium (assembly GCA_044340205.1). GTDB lineage: Bacteria > Verrucomicrobiota > Verrucomicrobiia > Chthoniobacterales > Terrimicrobiaceae > UBA967. The sequence continues at coordinate 23,771 of JBIIUB010000011.1, read as the reverse complement.
CCAAAGTCACTGTCTTGAAACAATGACCCGAGAGGAACAGCTCCAAACCTTGCGCTCCCGCCGCGAATGGCCCGTGCTCATTGTCGGCGGCGGAATCAATGGCGTGGGCGTGCTGCGCGATCTGGCGCTCCAAGGCATTGATGCGCTTCTCGTGACGAAGGGCGATTTTTCGGAGGGTGCCACGGCGGGTTCTTCGCGGATGATCCATGGAGGCCTGCGTTACCTCGAACAGGCGGAGTTCCGTTTGGTTCAGGAGTCACTCGCCGAGCGGAATCATCTGCTCCAACACGCGCGGCATTGTGTGAAGCCCTTGCGGACCACGATTCCAGTCTTCAGTTGGATGGGTGGGCTGAAGGAGGCGGTGCTGAAAATGCTCCGCCTTGGAAATCGCACCGGCAAACGGGGCGCGCTCTGGGTGAAAATCGGCCTGAGTTTTTACGACTACTATGTGCGCCACCAGCGCGTCGTGCCGAAACATCACTTCACATCGGCATCGGCATCGCTGAGGGAGGTTCCGCAGCTCAACCCTGACATCAAATGCACGGCGGTTTACCACGATGCCTGGGTCACATATCCCGAGCGCCTCTGCCACGAGGTGGTGCGTGATGCCCGGGCGGCGCATCCAGTTTTGGCTCTCAACCATGTTTCCGCATCCGGGATCGCTTCAGGAACGATCACCCTGCGCTGCGAGGTCACAGGCGAGTCGTTTGAAGTGAAGCCGCAGGTGGTGGTCAATGCCACGGGGGCTTGGATTGATGAAACCAATGGCAAGCTCGGCCAAAAAACCGAATTCATCGGCGGCACGAAAGGTTCGCACCTGGTCTTGGATTATCCCGAGCTGCACAAGGCGCTCGATGGTCAAATTCTCTACGAGAACCCGGAAGGCCGCGTGTGCCTCGTTTTCCCATTCCACGATCGCGTCATCGTTGGCTCCACGGACATTCCAGTGACCTCGCCCGATGAGGCGCGCTGCGATGAGAAGGAGGTGGATTACATTCTGGCATCCGCAAAAGGCATCCTTCCCGGATTTGATTTCAACCGCTCCCGCATTGTCTCCCGGTTTTGTGCCGTGCGTCCACTGCCGCGCAGCCATGCCGGCACAACAGGCCAAGTCAGCCGGGATCACAGTTGCCGCCTCACCGAACCCGTCGAGGGAAGGCCTTTTCCGATCTATTCGCTGATCGGTGGCAAGTGGACGACCTTTCGCGCGTTCTCCGAGCAGGTGGCGGATCGGGTTCTCAAGGACCTTGGAAAATCGCGCACCCGCTCCACGGCGGAGATGGATATCGGCGGCGGTCGCGGCATGCCTGAATCGGATCAAAAGCTTCAGACATGGATTCCATCGCAAAAAGCGCTTGCCGCTTTGCCTCCTGCGCGCCGCGAGGAGCTGGTTCACCGTTATGGAACTTGCGCCGTGCAGGTCGCGGAATTTGCCGCAGCGGGAGGTGATCAGCCGCTCGCCAACGCTCCAGGCTACACAAGGCGGGAAATCGAATTTCTCTGTGAGTGCGAGGATGTCGTTCGCTTGGACGATGTGCTCATGCGACGGACATCGCTGGCGATTCTTGGCCGCCTCACGCCAGCGGGAATCCAGGAAATTGCCGAAATCTGCGCGGCCAAGCTCGGATGGACTCCCTCGCGTGTCGAAGAGGAAAAGGCCCGCTCCTTCAAAATCCTTCAAGACGAACTTGGCATCACTTTCAACCAACCCAAATAACCAACACCCACTATGTTCAATACCCACAAACCCCGTCTCAACCGTTTCCTTGGCGCTGATGGCCGCTGTCTGGATGTCGCCATCGACCATGGTGTCTTCAACGAATTTGCATTTCTCGATGGCTTGGAAGACATGCCCGCCGTGGTGCGTTCGCTGGTTGAAGCCGGGCCTGATGCGATTCAGATGAACATCGGCCAGGCCGACATCCTTCAATCAATTCCCGGACCCCGCAAGCCGGCCCTCATGCTGCGCACGGATGTTGGCAATCTCTACAATCCCACGACTCATGCGGTAATGTTCGACCAGCTCGTGCATTGGGATGAGCCGATCATCGGAGCCCTGAAGGCCGACGCCGCCGGCGTGGTCTGCAATCTCCTGCTCATGCCCGGCCAGCCCGATCTCCACCGTCAGACCGTTCTCAATGCCGCCCGTCTGCGTGCCGCCTGCGACCGCTATGGCATGCCGCTCATGATCGAACCGCTTGTCCTCAAATCCAACGAGCAGAGCGGCGGCTATCAGGTGGATGGAAATAAAAAACTCATCATCCCCCTCGTGCGGCAGGCCCGTGAGTTGGGAGCGGATGTCATCAAGGCCGACCCGACCGATCATCCCGAGGATTACCATGAAGTCGTCCAAGCAGCCCGTTGTCCGATTCTCGTTCGCGGTGGCGGCAAGAAGCCGATTGGAACGGTTTTCAGCGAGGCCTACGCGTATCTCCAACAGGGCGCCCATGGTCTCGTTTACGGCCGCAACATTTACCAGCACCCGAATCCCGCCCGCATCGTTGCCGCCTTCATGGCGATGATCCACGAGGGAGCAAATGTGGAGCGCGCTCTCGCGATCTACGAAGGCCGCTAACCCGCTTTCGCAGACACTCCCCTCCCCTTTATGCTCCTCGGATTGGACATCGGCGTGAGCGTGGTGAAAGCCTCGCTCTTTTCAGAGGATGGGGCATCTTGTGTGGCCTCGCTGCCGCATCCGGTTCAATCCTCGCGTCCAGACTGGATGGAAAAAGACGCGGAGGTTCTGTGGCAGGCATGCTGCACGGTGATCCGTGATGCGCTCGCGAAGCTGGATTCGCCGCAGGTCGATGCGATCGGTATCTGCGCGTGTGGGAATGGCTGCGTGCTCCTCGATTCGGATGGTCAGGTTTTGCGGCCTATCATCTTCTCGAATGACACAAGGGCCGCCGACCTCGCTCGTGCCGCCACAAATGCGCCCTATCGCGCCCGCATTTTTGCCAAAACCCGCCAGGCTTTGTATCCAGGGCAAACCGCCGTGCTGCTCCAGTGGATTCGGGATCATGAGCCCTCGGTTTACTCCCGCATCCATCGCATCCTGCTGGTGAAGGATTTTATTCGTTGGAAACTCACGGGCGTTGCCTTGAGCGACTTCTCGGATATCGGCGCGACGGGCCTGATGAATCTGGAAAACAAGTCCTACGACTCCGGACTGCTTTCCGATCAGGGGCTTCAGGATATCGCTTGGGCACTGCCCGAGCTTCGGCATGGAATGGAAATCGGAGGCTATGTCACGCAAGTTGCGGCGGAGGCGACCGGGTTGCGTGCCGGATTGCCCGTGGCTGTTGGTTGCATCGATTGCGAAGCGGCTTTGATCGGCACAAATGCGGCCTCGCCAGGCGACCTCTCGGTGATTGCTGGAAGCTGGTCGATCAATCAAGCCCGTGTGCCGGGATTGCCGCAGGACGCGGATATTTTTCTTACAACTTGGGGAGCGGAGCCGGGCACCTATACGACCTTGGAAGGCAGTCCCACCTCGGCGATCAACTTCGATTGGTTTGTCAGAACCTTTCAAGCCAGCGGGCGCGAGGTTGTCGCGGCGGATTACAAAATGGTGATTGAGGAGGCATCCGCTCTCGGGCCTGAGGAGAATGTGCCGATTTTCCTTCCTTATTTGCATGGCGCGCCCGTCTCGCCATCCTTGCGCGGTGCCTTTCTCCAGATTCGTCCCGAGCACACAAAAGCGCACATCGCCCGCGCCGCCCTCGAGGGCGTTGTTTTCGGCCACCTCTGGCATGTGGAGAAGTTGATCAAATCCGGCCTGCGTTTTGAGCGCGTGCGACTGGCCGGGGGTGCGTCGCGCAGTCCGTTTTGGACCCAGCTTTTTGCCGACATTCTGGGGCTTCCCGTATCCGTGCAATCGGTCACAGAAGTCGGCGCCCTGGGTGCCGCGTTGTGCGCCGGTGTGGCAATCAAGCGCTGGCCAGACCTCGCAAGCGCCGCAGCGGAGATGGTTCAGGAACAGCAATGCTTCAAGCCAGATCCCGAGCGGCACCGCATTTACGCAGCCAAATACCGAATTTTTAAAAACACCGTGGAGACGCTCTCCAACACATTCGATCACGCATCCTCTGCCACTCAGCACTAAGCGCAAGGCCTCCTATTCGACATTTATGAACACCACCACATCATCAGAAAAAACGGCACCCGTTGTGCCCCACCTCATCGGCGGTCAATGGATCCGCCAGGAAAACGCTGCCGGGACGCCGGTTTTCAATCCCTCGCAGGGCGAAATGATTGCCCACACTCCGAACGGCGATGATGCCACGGTGGATGCCGCTGTGCAGGCAGCCGCGAAGGCGTTTGTTCATTGGTCCAATACCCCGTCACCCAAGCGTGCGTCGCTCCTCTTCCGCTACCGCGATCTTTTGGAATCCCACTTTGAGGAACTCGCCCGCCTCGTGACACGCGAGAATGGAAAAACACTCGATGAGGCGAAGGGCGATGTGCGCCGTGGTATCGAGGTGGTGGAATTTGCGTGCGGGATTTCGCACCTTGCCAAGGGCGAGAGCCTGCCTCAGGTGGCCGATCAGATCGACGCCGTCACCATGCGTGAGCCGATCGGGGTTTGCGCAGGCATTACGCCATTCAACTTTCCTGCCATGGTTCCGATGTGGATGTTCCCGTTGGCCATCGCTTGCGGCAATACCTTCATCCTGAAACCCAGCGAAAAAGTTCCGCTCACGGCGGTGCGTCTCGCCGAGTTGTTCATGGAAGCCGGACTTCCCGATGGCGTGTTCAACCTCGTCCAAGGCGGACGCGAGGTGGTCGATGCCCTTTGCACACACCCGGGTATTGCCGCAGTGAGTTTTGTCGGATCCTCGCGCATCGCCGAGCATGTTTATACCCTCGGCTCCCGCCATGGCAAAAGAGTCCAGGCTGCTGGTGGCGCCAAGAATGTGCTCATCGTCATGCCCGATGCCGAACCGGATTCGACCTTGCGCGCGATTTTGGGGTCTTCATTCGGTTGCGCAGGCCAACGCTGCATGGCCGGTTCGCTCTTTATGGGTGTCGGCAACCAGACTGCCGATGAATGGCGCGAACGCATCAGCGCGGCCATTTCAGCATTCAAGGTCGATGACACCTCCTCCAACGACCGCGCCGACATGGGACCGGTGATCGACGATGCCGCCCAGAAGCGAGTGATCGGCTATATCAATGACACGCCATCCTTCGGAGCCGAGGTCGCTTTTGACGGACGCACCATGAGTCCGGATCGCGGCTTCTTTGTTGGCCCCACGCTCCTCGACCGCGTGCAGCCGGGCATCAAACTTTTCGAAGAGGAAATTTTCGGGCCGGTGCTCTCGATGATGCGTCCCAAGACCCTCGACGAAGCCATCGCCATGATGAACTCGCATTCCTACGGCAACGGCGCTTCGATCTTCACCTCCAGCGGAGCGGCAGCGCGGCAGTTCACGCGTGAGATCCAATGCGGCATGCTTGGCATCAATGTCGGCGTTCCCGCTCCCATGGCGCTCTTCTCGTTCTCGGGATGGAACCGCAGCTTCTTCGGCGACCTCCATGTGCAGGGCATCGAGGGTGTGATGTTCTACACCCGCCAGAAGTGCGTTCTCTCGCGCTGGGACAAAAACTATGTCCGCTCCCAAGGGTGGTAACCATGGCTTCCTCATTCAACATTCCATCCAGCGTCATCATCGGAGGTGGAGCTTCCGCTGAACTCCTGCCGCAGCTTCGCCGCCTCGGAGCCAAGCGTGTGCTCGTGGTCACCGATGCCTTCATGGTGAAGTCCGGCGTGGTTGCAAGACTCCTTGCGCCACTTCAGGAGAGCGGCATGGAGATCGCAGTCTTCGATGGCGTTCAGCCCGATCCAACCGTGCAAAATGTGCGCGATGGACTTGCCCTTTACCGCAGCAGCGGTGCAGAGGCAGTGGTCGCCATTGGTGGCGGCAGTCCACTTGACGCAGGCAAGGCGATCTCGATCCTCACGACCAATCCCGAGCCACTTGCCGACTACATGGGCTACCACAAGATTCCCAAGGCCGGAGCTCCACTGCTCGCCATCCCCACCACCGCCGGCACTGGAAGCGAAGTGACCAAAGTGGCAGTCATCACCGACACCGAGCGGGATGTAAAAATGATGATCCTTGACCAGCACCTCTTGCCGGTCGTTGCGCTGGTTGATTACGAACTCACGCTTTCCATGCCCGCGCCGCTCACCGCCCATGTCGGTGTGGATACGCTCACGCATGGCATCGAAGCCTATGTCTCGCGCAAGGCGAGTGAGATGACCGACCCGATTGCGCTTTCCTGCATTCGCCTCGCCGCCACGCATCTTGTGACGGCATGGGAAGATCCCGGCAACCACGCGGCCCGTGAGGGGATGATGCTCTCCGCCACGCAAGGCGGCATGGCTTTCGCCAACAGCAGCGTCTGTCTCGTGCATGGCATGAGCCGTCCCCTTGGCCTGCTTTTCCACATCCCACACGGCCTTTCCAACGCCATGCTCCTGCCGGCAGTGACCCGCTTTTCGCTCGCCGGGGCCGAGGCTCGCTACGCCACCGTGGCCCGGACGATGGGTCTTTGCGCCGCCAACGCCTCGGATGCATCCGCCGCCGCCTCCCTGGTCGAGGGCCTCGAAAAACTCAACGCCCGCCTCGAAGTCCCGCGCATCCGCGACTTCAAGGGGGCCTCGCTCGAAGTCTTCGAAGCCGCATTGGAAAAAATGGCCTCCGACGCTCTCGCCTCTGGCAGCCCGGCTAACAACCCCGTCGTGCCGACCGCATCCGAAATCGTCCAACTTTACCGCGAAGCGTGGTGATGTCTGAATCCAGGATGAGTCAGCCTGAGTATGATCTCTGCGTCGTGGGCGCGGGCAGCGGTGGCATTGGTGCTGCACTGGCTGCTGCACGCATGGGCCTCTCCGTTCTGCTGATCGAAAATCCACCGCCTAGCGCAGAGATCGCGCCATAGCTATGGGCATCCAGACCATGAGAGTCTTCGAGGCCATGCGCAAATCCATCCTCCACCACGCAAATAATTTCGAGCGTCTCGACCAAGTCGAACTCCGCAGATTTTCTTCGATCAAAAAGACGAGGTATTTTTTTCGTTGCTCAAAATCTCTATAACAACAGACTTAAACAAAGGATGACTTTTCGGACGCTTTTCCTAGTTTACGCCGCCATCATGACTGCGGTGATCGGATCCACTGTTTTTAACAAGGGTGCCATGTATCGCAATGTTCTGCGCGAGGGGGTCGTGACCAAGGGGCGAGTCACGAGCATCCAGCGTGATTTTCCCGGCAACGAGGGGAGATTGCGTGCCCACATCGATTGGTCTGTGCTAGGACGCGCCAGCACCCTGACTACCCAATGGGAAAAGGGCCCTTTTTCCCGATACTCGGTCGGCAGCGAAGTCGATCTCATCATCCACGATGGCAATGCCTATTTCTTGAACGAGGCGAGGGCAGTGGGCGGAGGTTGGCTTCTCTGGGCCGGCTGGGTCCTCATCGTCGGTGCTCCCGGCATCCTCTTTTATTTCCTAGGGCTATTCCCTGCTAAATTAGATTTCCAATCCGAAACACTTCCACGAAATGAAAAGCACCACTCCCGCCGGGTTTCTGATGGATCTTCATCGTCGGTGCTCCCCGAACCGCCGTATGTTTCTTCGGATTATTCCGTGCCAAACCAGGTATCAAATCCAAAACAGTTCCAGCCCAAGAAAATCATCATTCCCGCCATTTTCCTGATAGGTTTTCTCGTCCTCGACTTTATCTACGCTCGCTGGGCCTTGCTTTCTGAACCCCAAGGTGATGTGCTCGGACGCGTTGTCGTGGGCTTGTTGCTTGGCATTGCCACAGTGCTCGCGGCCTTGACCGTCCAGCAGCGCATCGCTGCGGCCATGAAAGGGAGTCTCAGAATCATTTTTACGGATCGACCCTACACATGGGGTGAAACTCTCAGCGGCAATATCTTGCTGCATACCCGTGAGCGATTGCTTTTCGAGCGGCTCACGATCACCCTTTCTGCCCAGCAACGCATCTCGGGCGGAAGCCAAGGCAGCACCCAATGGGAAAAAGTCATCCATCTGAGCCAGGATCTTCCGATCGACGAAAACCTCATGCCAGGCACTCGGCAAATTCCCTTTTCTATTCAGATTCCGAATCGACCTGTGCGTCATACCCCAGAGTGGCCGGATGAATTGAAAGGCGTGGGCGCTTTTATCGAAGGCGTGCAGCGAACTTTCAACGCCCTCGATCTCGCTCCAGAGTTGGACTGGACACTCGAAGCCTGCGCCCACCTACCCGGAGCCGACCTCGACGATTCTCACACGCTCCGGTTCAACTCCTCGTCCGTGATTTCATGAATGCGCTCACCGCTGTCCAGTTATAAGTAAATGCCACTATGAGCGGAAAACCTATGAGTGAAATCCGATATGATCTCTGCGTCGTCGGCGCGGGTAGCGGTGGCATTGGGGCCGCGCTGGCTGCGGCCCGCATGGGGCTTTCCGTCCTGCTGATTGAAAAATCCGACACGCTCGGCGGCAATGCCGTTCGTGGTGGAGTTCACAATTGGGAACCTGGTGTCGGCGGCACTTCGTTTCCATTCGAAATTTATCAGCGCCTTGAAAAAATCCCCAATGCCGTCGCCATTGTGCGCATGGCACGCCACTGCGTTGTGCCACAACCGGGAGAACCGGTGTATCCCGGCGGCGAGGCTTTGCCTGATCCTGCGGCCACCTATGCCGATTCCATGCAGCGCCACTCGCTCAAGGAACTTTCGCCCGAGGAAAAGTTCGGACGCTCCTCCGCCTTTCGCTCCATCGTCTTTGAGCCGGAGGCCTACTCGTGCGTCGTGGGCGAGATGCTTGCCGAAACCGGTAAATGCACGATCCTCACAAATACTGCCTTTCGCGAAGTGCGCGTGAAGGATGGCAACATCGAAAGCCTCATCCTCGACAACGGCGAAGAAGTGTGCGCCTCGTTTTTTGTCGATAGCACCGCCGACGCCAAGCTCTGTCAGACCGCCGGGTGCGAGTTGATGCGTGGCCAGGAAGCACGCGAAACCTTTGGCGAACCGGATGCTCCCGAGCAGCTATCTTCCAAGGTTAATGCCGTGACCCTCATCTACCGCATCACGCCGCGCGATCACGCCGCAGTTGATCCGTTGCCGCCGGATGTTCCAGCCGAATGCTGGTGGCAGGCGCGTTTTCCTGCATCGCTGAATTCCGGCTACGCCAATGGTGACCTCAACATCAACATGCTGCCCACCATGCAGGGCGAGGAGTTTCTGCATCTCGGATATCCTGCCGCTTACGCCGAGTGCCGACGCCGCGTTCTTGCTCACTGGCATAACCTCCAAACCCGTCCCGATTTTCCCGAGTTCAAGCGTTACACAATCTCATGGATCGCACCGGCTCTCGGCGTGCGCGAGACTGTGCGCGTTGTCGGCGAATACATCCTCACCGAGCATGATATCCTGAAAGGCATCAGTCGCCAGAGTGACCCCGATATCATCACGCTCGCCGACCATGCGATGGATCGCCACGGCGAGGGTGGGGGATGCGTCGAATTGCGCGAACCCTACGGCGTTCCCTACCGCTGCCTGTTGCCGAAGGGAATGGACAATCTCCTCGTCGCCTGTCGCGGTGCGAGCTTCAGCTCCATCGCCGCCTCGAGTTGCCGGCTCTCACGCACCATGATGGCTCTTGGCCATGCTGCTGGTGTCGCCAGCGCCCTCGCCAGAGAGAAAGGCGCTACTCTTCGCGCTGTCCCAGCCGAGGCGCTCCGCCAAACGCTCCGCTCGCAACACGCCGAGATCGACTGGCCGCGTCCCGCGTAGTGTCGCCCAACTCTGGCGCTGCACGCACGCCGCTTCGCGGCTGAAAAATGGGACATGCGAGACGATGTCCCTCCCGGGTTTCAAGTCGCGCGGCAGCGCGCAACCAATTGGAGGGTCGACTTCCGGCTTGACCCAAGAATGGAAAGCTCCGCCACCACCGCGTCCCGCTCCCACCAAGCCGCACGCCGCCACCTCATCGACATCCTCGGACGCCGCTTCGCGGCTGAAAAAGGGGACATGCGAGACGATGTCCCTCCCGGGTTTTCAAATCGCGCTGCCGCGCGCAATCAATTGGAGGGTCGACCTCCGGTTTGACCCAAGAATGGAAAGCTCTGCCACCACCGCGTCCCGCTCCTGCCAAGCCGCACGCCGCCACCTCATCGACATCCTCGGACGCCGCTTCGCGGCTGAAAAATGGGACATGCGAGACGATGTCCTTCCCAGGTTTTCGATTCGCGCTGCCGCGCGGGGAGCGAAAGAGGGGTGCACAGTCGTCTCGACTGTGAAGGACACCGGCGTGGCAAACTCACTGGTAAGCGCCCGCCGCTTCGCGGCTGAAAAATGGGACATGCGAGGACGATGTCCCTCCCGGGTTTTCGGATCGCGCTGCCGCGCGGGTTTTTACTGGATCGAAGGTGGGACCGGGCCGGTTTTGGGCACCAAGCGGAGGATGACGGTGCGGTTCTTGGCTGCGGCGTTGGGGACATCGCTTGAGAAGGGTTGGGTCATGCCGCCAGTGGAGCTGACGAGGAGACGCTCGGCGGGGAAGTTGCTGTCTTCGCGGAGCACTTCGGTAGCGGCGACGCCGCGGCGGAGACCCAGCGTGTAGTTGTCGCGGAATGGTGATTGCTGGCGCATCGCGGTGCCGTCGGTTTGTCCCTCGATGATGAGCCAGAAATCCGGAGCGTGCTTGGCGATGGCTGCTCCTGTGGCGGCGAGTTGCTCGCGGCCTTTTTTATCCACTTTCACACCCGAGGCGAAGATTCCGTCCTCAAACTTGATGCGAATCTCGTTTTTGTTGCTGGTAATGATACAGCCCGGCAGGTCCATGAGGCTGGGGAGAATGCGGTTGATGGCTTCAAGGTTTTGATCGACCGTTGGCTGTGTTGTGGCTGCGATTGGCTGGGTTCTGGCTGGAACTTCAGGTGTGAGCTGAACAGGTTTTGGAGTCGGAGCTTCTACGAGTGCCACCGGGGCGGGTGCGGGGGTAGTCGCAGGCGTGGGTGCAGCGATGGCTTCTGTGACAGCCGCAGGCATGGGGGCTGCTGCCGGGGTGGGTTGTGCGGAGCTGATGTTCCCTGCGGAGGTTTCCTCCATGTCATTGTGTTTATAGACAACTTGGAATTCCGGCAGGACCGGCAGCGAGGGCTGCGGTTTTGGCTGGGCGAGCGGGGATGGAGCGGGTTCGCCGGGGTTCAGAAGTTCTTTGATGCCGAAGCCTGCGCCTCCAAGGACGACGAGAATGACGACCCAGTAGGCGAGTTTTCGGAAGGCGTTCATGCCTCCTCCTGAGCGGTTGGAGCGGGCGGCTGGAGGAACGGGGACGGAGCCGGGTTTGTTGTAGGGGCGAGAGATTTCAACAGCATCCGTATCATGTGATGACTCGCGGGTCGTTTCGCGGAAAGCGGGACGCGCGCCAGAGGATGGCTGAACGGATTTGCGGATTTTGGGTTCTTTCGGCGCGGGCGCGGCCTTGGAAGGTTTTTTTCCCTGCGACTTCTCAGAGATTTGCGCCATGAGTTCGAGCGCGGATGTCGAGCGGGCGCTTGTTTTGCGGGCGGGTTTTGCGGATGCCTTCGCTGGAGCCTCTTCCTCCTCCTCCTCTTCCTCTTCCTGCTCGATCACCTCACTCACGCCGCTGAATTCATCAAGCTCGCGGACTTCGCCCACCGAGTCGAAATCATCTCCGCCTACCGATCCGACCATTTCTTCGACGACGGGCTTGATTTGCCTCGCGACGGTGGTCTCGGCTTTTTGAAGTTTGGCGGGGAAATCGACTTCCACCGGCTCACCCACGGATTCTTCAGGCAGCGTGCCGGCCTCGCCGTCGCGTTCGCGCATCCAATTTTCCAAGGCGAAGCGGTTGAACCGCCACTGGCGACCAACTTTAACTCCCGGCAATTCCCCTTCCGTGCAGAGTTTCAAGAGGGTGGATTTCGGCATTTTGAGGAAGATTGCCGCCTCGTCGCCGTTCATCACTTCATTTTGGGGAGCTGTTGGATCGTTTGCCATGACTGATTTGTGGGTCGGGACCATGCTACAAAACGTGGAGGGATGCAACCCCTGCTTTTTGGGTTTGTCGTTGCCGTGCGGGGATTTTTTCGAGAATGCTTGGCGAAATGAAAAGCGTTCGAGTGCGTGTGCCGGCCACAACGGCGAATCTGGGGCCTGGATTTGATGCGATGGGAATCGCCTTGAGTCTTTATAATACAACCACCGTCGCGCGCGGACGCGGCAGCGACCCGGGAGATATGGCCACGGCTGCGGCGGACCTTTTTTTCGCGAACTCTGGGGTCAAAAAGTTCGATTTCCACTGGAGCGTGGAGGGGGATGTGCCGAGATCGCGTGGACTGGGCAGCAGCGTGACCGTGCGGCTTGGAGTGCTACATGGACTGAATGCTCTGGCTGGAAAACCACTCGACCGGCAGGCGCTCTTCCGCTTGTGCGCGGAGTTGGAGGGTCACCCGGACAACGCCGCGCCTGCGGCTTTCGGAGGATTCTGTATCGCTCCCAAGTCTGGGCCGTTACAGCGCTATCCCGTCGGCGAAGAACTCGCTTTTGTGCTACTGATTCCCGATATGGAGCTGGAGACATCCAAGGCCCGTGGTGTTCTTCCGGCGAAAATCCCGCTCGCTGATGCCGCCCTCTCTGTCGGGAATGCGGCGGCGATTGCAGGAGCGTTCGCCAGCGGCGATTACCGCAAGCTGGCAGGGTGTTTTGAAGATCGTTTGCATCAACCCTATCGGGCAAAACTGATGCCTTTTCTTGATGATGTCATTGCCGCCGGATGCTCGGCGGGTGCGCTGGGAGGTTGGTTAAGCGGGGCGGGTTCGACGGTTGCCTGCGCGGCGCTTTGCCGCCCGGACAAGGTCGCCAATGCCATGATTTCGGCCTGTGGACTCGAATCGGCCTGCGCCATCGTGGTGCGCGCCGACAATGCTGGGGTGAAAATCGCATGAGGCGCTGGATCGAGGGACTCGAGTCCTTCGCGATGGATGTCATCCTGGACCGTCGCTACGGGCGGCGGGCGGGGATATTGCGTTGGCTTCTCTCCGGATTGTCGAAAATATACCTCGTCATCGTGCAGGCCCGCCTGGCGCTTTACAGGGGACGCATCTTCCGCAGTCACTCCCATGGATGCCTTGTCATCAGCGTCGGAAATCTCACTGTCGGCGGAACCGGCAAAACACCCGTTGTGGAAATGCTCGCGAGGGCGCTTCAAGAGGGCGGGCGTCGGGTCGCGATTTTAAGCCGAGGCTACAAGAGCGTGCCACGGCCGTTTTTTTTGAGGCTCGCTGACAAACTCACGCGCCGGAAATCTCTGTTCGTGCCCCGCGTCGTTTCGGACGGTGTTTCCTTGTTGTTGGATTCCCGCACGGCCGGCGATGAGCCATTCATGCTCGCGAACAACCTGCGCGGGGTCGTGGTGTTAGTGGATCGGGACCGCGTGAAAAGCGGAATCTACGCGATCAAGGAATTCGGCGCGGATGTCCTGATTCTGGATGACGGGTTCCAGTATGTGAAAATGCGGCACGGTCTCGAAGTCGTGCTCATCGACCGGCAGGCTCCCTTTGGCAACGAGCACATGCTGCCGCGCGGCACCTTGCGCGAGCCACCGCAGAATCTCCGCCGGGCGACCCATGTTTTTCTCACCAAGTGCGACGGCAGCGACAACTCGGAGATCATTGCAAGAATCCGCCGCTACAACCGCACGGCTGAGATCATCGAGTGCACACACCGCCCGAAGCACCTGAGAAATTTTTCCACCGGTGAGATCAAGCCCCTCGAGTTCCTGCGGGGATTGAAAATCGGCTCCCTGAGCGGCATCGCTGTGCCCGAGAGTTTCGAATCCGCCCTGCGTGGCCTTGGTGCCGAACTCGAGCTCACGCAGTCCTACGCCGACCACCACCGCTATTCCACAAAGGAAATCGACCGCTTCATCCGCCGTTGCGCCCGCAGGAATCTCGATGCCGTCCTCACGACGGAGAAGGATGCCGTCCGCATTCCCCGCATCATGAACCCCGAGGTGCCGGTTTATTACATGCGTGTCGAAATTGAAATTCTGGCTGGCCAGGAGACCTGGGAGCGTTTTGTCGGCAGGCTCACGCAATTGCGCGGCGGGCTGATTCCCGAGCCTTGCTATTGATTGGAGAAATGCCGTCGCGTGGCCTCGTGGCGTGAGCGGAACATTCCGGCAAAGACGAGTGGCAGAATCCAACGCGAAACGATCCTCCCGGCGAAGCCGCCCTTCAGCAGATACTCGACGCGGTCGGTGAGAAGGGCCCCCTGTGGATGCTTGCTGAAAATGTGGCTGTGCCGCCAGATGGCGAAGGGCGATCTCAGCGCCGTGTCCACAAGAAGCCCAGGCGCTTCGGCTTTTTCCCATTGCCCGGTCCACCGGATCGGAAGTCCGAACTGCCTCGCACGGATGCGGAATATCCCGCCGGGCCTTGCCTGCTTCTCGCAGTCGATTTCCTGCACGGTCAATGTGGATGGGGCTATGAGCCTCATGTTCTCTGGATTCTCGTGGAATTCATAGAGCGTCTCCGGAGTTGTTGCGACCGGTGTGGAACTTTCAAAAACGAATGGCTTCATGGGAAAAATGCGCTTGACCTATTTGCTGCATCGGCAAGTTTGGCACGCGCCTGCCGATGGCTACAAATTTCTTGTTGCAAAATCGAAGGCCGATCATTACTCACAACCCGCAATCCTATTCAATCACATGTCTGAAAAATCCATCGAAGAAAAAGTCAAAGATATCATTGTCGAGCAACTCGGAGTGAACGCCGAACAGGTCACACCCACAGCCTCCTTCATCGAGGACCTCGGAGCCGACTCTCTTGACACTGTCGAACTCGTCATGGCCTTCGAGGAAGAATTCTCTGTTGAAGTTCCCGATGAGGACGCCGAAAAACTTCAGTCCGTCGGCGATGTGATCAAATACATCGAAGAAAAAGCCGGTAAGTAATCTTTCGGTTTTAGTTTTTAGGAAAACCCCGCTTCGGCGGGGTTTTTTGTTTTCCATCGACTTCCGGGTCCGGGGTTTTGCAGGATGCAGGCATGAAGATTCTCATTGCGGCCAGCGAAATGACTCCCGTTTCAACTTCCGGGGGGCTTGCGGACTATGTGGAGGGTTTGGCAACTCATCTTGGCGCTTCGGGGCATGAGGTGACCGTTATTCTCCCTTTCTTCCGTTGCATAAGGGAAAACAAGGCGCTCGGTGCGAAACGCTCCAAGACGAGATTCTCGGTGCCGGTCGGGGCGGAAAACCTCTCCTGCGAGGTTTGGGAGGCCGCTGGTCCCAAGGGAGTCAAGCTGCGCTTCATACAGCGCGAGGAGTATTTCGACCGCACTGGTCTCTATGGCGTTGATGGCCGTGACTATCAGGACAACGCGGCTCGGTTTATTTTCTTTTCCAAATGCGTAACAGAGCTCGCGCGTCTCAACCTGCCCGATACCGTTCATCTGGTCGGGTGGCAGGCTGCCATGGCGTCGGTATTCATTCGCGACCAAAAATTGGCCGTCCCGACGGTGCTTTCGCCTTTCTCGCTCGATTACCAAGGCAATTTCTGGAGCCATGATTTTGCATTCACCAATCTGTCGGGGTCTTATTTTTCAGCGGATGGTTTGGAATTCTACGGCAGTATGAATTTCCTCAAGGCGGGCATCGTTTTTGCTGATGCTATTGTGCTTCCAGGGGGGCGATTTGTGGCCGAGGCCCAAACGCCAGTCCATGGATGTGGTCTCGAAAATGTGCTGCGCCAGCATGCGGCGAAACTGGAGGCCATCGCCCCGGGGTTCGATGAAAAGGATCTGCCCGTTGTGAAGAGCGACGCCAAGTCGCGCCTCGCCGCGCGCCGCGAGTTCTTTCCCGCCGCCGACTCCAAGTCGGCCCGGGTGTTCGTGATGGATACCGTGTCCTCTGCTGGGGAGGGCATCGACCTGCTTTTGCAAACCCTCGATTTGGTGCCGTCGCCCGACCTTTGCGTGCTTTTGCTCGGGCCTGTGGCCGAGGCCTCGCTCGAGTGCCTCGATGTCGCGCTGCGGCGTCACGCCAAGAGGTTGGTTCACCTCCCCGAGGTGGAAGGGGGCACGCTGGCCCGCACGCTCTCAGCTGGCGACTTCGTTCTCGTTCCGGGAGCATTGGAACCTCGGAGAGCCTTTGTGGCGGAGGCGATGTGCAACGGTCTGATTCCTGTTGTCGAGTTTTGCCCCGGCCTGCTGGATCTGGTGCGGGACTTCGACCCCGTTTCCGGTTCGGGGAATGGAATTGTCTTCCATCGCCACTCGCTCCCTGCTGTGGCTGATGCCGTCAAGCGCGCACTCTTCCTGCCCGCCGGGGAGGCGGAAATTCTTTCGCAGCGCGTGCGGGAGACAGATTTTTCGTGGGCACCGGGCATCAAGCGTCTCGAGGAACTCCAGCGCCGTCTTCTTAGAAAAACAGGCCGGACTTCAGCCTAAGGCGTCGCGATGCAAAGGCGTTGGATTTTTCCCCCGGCCCCGGATGCCTCGTCGCTCTCGCGTGTCAGGCGTGAAGCGGAAGTGCCTGGCTTCCTCGCCGAGTTGCTTTTGAAACGCGGGGTTGCCAATGGAGCCTCCGCCGATGCCTACCTCAAGCCGCGTCTGCGTTCCTTGAGCGCGCCCGAGCAGTTGCCGGAAATGGAGGCGGCCGTGGCAAGAATCCTGGCAGCGATGGATCGCCGGGAGCGCGTTGTCCTCTACGGGGATTATGATGTGGACGGGATCACTTCACTGGCCATTCTGGCTCGTTTTTTCAAAGCCTGCGGAATCACAGTCCCATGCTTCCTGCCCCTGCGGGCCGAGGAGGGCTACGGTCTTAGCGAGGCGGGGGTTGAGCGTTGCTTGGAAATGCACGCGCCGCAATTGCTGCTGGCGGTGGATTGCGGAACGACCTCGGTGAGGGAGATCGCGGCTCTGCGTCGGCGCGGAGTCGATGTCATTGTGCTCGATCACCACGAGCCCGGGGCAGAGCGCCCGGACTGCGTCGCATTGGTCAATCCGAAGTGCGGCGTGGAGTTTCACTATCTCTGCAGTGCCGGCGTCGTCTTCAAGCTCGCCCACGCCATTTTGAAAGCCCGCCCAGTAGCGGGCATCGATCTGCGTGAATATCTCGATCTGGTGGCGCTGGCCACTGTCGCTGACATCGTGCCGCTCGTGGAAGAGAACAGGATTTTTGTGAGCCACGGCCTCCGACAAATGGAGCACACCCGCTGGGCTGGTTTGGCCGCCCTCCAGCGTGTGGCGGATGTCCCTACGCCTGTAAAAGCAGGAGATATCAGCTTCCGCATGGGGCCGAGGATCAATGCCGCCGGTCGTCTCGGGCCTGCCATGGAGGCTCTCCAACTTCTGCTCGCGGATGACCCTGCCGAGGCCGCGCGTCTCGCGGAGGGGTTGGATGCCCATAACCGCGAGCGTCAAGGAGTCGAGCGCCATGTCGTTCGCGATGCCGAGGAATGGGTCGCCAAAAATTTCAATCCCGAAACCCAGGCTTCGATTGTCGCCGGAAGCCGGGACTGGCACATCGGCGTTCTCGGAGTGGTCGCCTCGCGCATCATGCGTCAATACCACCGTCCAACCTTCGTTATCGGATTCGATGAATCAGGAGCTGGCAAGGGCAGTGGCCGCAGCATCGAGGGTCTGCCGTTGGTAACCATGCTGCGGGACTGTGCCGGGCACTTGGAAAAGTTTGGCGGCCACGACATGGCTGCGGGCATTTCCCTGAACGAGTCGAGCCTGTCTTCGTTTCGTGACGCTTTTGAAAGTGCCGCACAGGCTATTGCCAGCGAGGAAATGCTGACGCCGCGTCTGCGTTTGGATTGCGAGTTGGACCTTGGCGACATCGACGCCTCGGTGCTGGAGTCGCAGGATTTGCTGGAGCCTTTCGGAAATTCCAATCCCCAGCCGCTCATGTTTTCGCGTGCGGTTGCCCCGGCGGGGGAGCCTCGTGTGATGAAAGAGAAACACCTGCGGATTGAATTTCAGTGCGGTCGCCGCCGCGTGCCTGCCGTCTTTTTCAATGCCCCGGTGAATTCCATGCCGCGCCCGCCGTGGGATATCGCCTACACGCTGGATTGGAATGTCTGGCAGGGCCGAGCCGAGCCGCAACTGAGGATCGTTGAAGTGCGTCACGCGGAATGAGCCTCCTCGCTCCCACGACTGCGCTGGATGGATTGCCGTGGGTTCCCTCGAACCGCGTTGCAGCCTTGCGGCGCTTGGGGATGCTCACGCTCGAGGATTTACTGCGTCATTTCCCAAGGCGCTACGAGGACCGCAGGAAGTTTGACCGTTTTCCGGACAGCCCCTCGGAGTCGGCCGTCTGCCTCTACGGCGTGGTCAAAAAAACGAGCTACAAACGCTTCGGCCCGCGTCGGATTTTTGAGGCGATTCTCGAGGATGACAATGGTGGTATTCTCAGCAATCCCATCACCCTCCGCTGGTATAATATGCCCTGGGTGCAAAAAATGATCCTCGGCGGCCATCGCCTTGTTGTTTACGGCAAGCCCCGCGAGCGCTCGAAGCGTCTGGTGATCGAGCATCCCGAGTTCGAGGTCATTGAGGACGAGGCTGGAGCCTCCCTACACTTCGACCGCATCACCCCAGTCCACGGCGCAGGCGATGGACTCCCGGTTCATGTCATTCGCGAACTGGTTCACCACGCGCTTCAGGAAACAGACCTGAAAGCCATCCCCCGCCTCTGGCCCGAGGGGAGGGGAGGAACGCCGTTCCTGCCGGATGTCTGGAGAGCTGTTCATTTTCCAACGGATGCTGCCGAGTGTGAGGAGGCCCGGCGTCAGCTCGTGCGGGATGTCTTTTTTGGAATCCAGCTCATCCTCGCCTCACGCCATGCGTCGGTGAAAAAAAACGGAGGCTTCGCGCGCCCAGGAAACGGCTCGGTTTGGCGACGGGTCGTGGAGTCCCTGCCTTTCGTGCTCACCGATTCGCAGCGCGTGGTGATGGATGAGATTTCTGCCGATATGGCCGCACCCCATCGCATGAACCGCCTCCTGCAAGGCGATGTGGGCTCAGGCAAGACCATGGTGGCTCTGCGGGCCATGATTCAAGCCCACGAGTCGGGTTGGCAGGCGGCACTGATGGCGCCCACACAGATTTTGGCCGAGCAGCATTATCTGAACTTCCGCCGCATCCTAGATCCTCTCCGAATTCCGGTGGTGTTGCGGACCTCCTCGCGCCGCGAGGATTCCGTGAAAGCTCCGGATTTGTTTGAACCGAGTCCAAGTGGCCCTGCTCTTGTCGTCGGCACGCACGCCCTCCTCTTCGATGGAGCGGAGTTTGAAAAACTCGGTCTGGTGGTGATCGACGAGCAGCACAAATTCGGCGTGCTGCAGCGCACCAAGCTGATTGAACGGGCTGATGCTCCCGATGTGCTTGTGATGACGGCGACACCCATCCCACGCACCATCACTCAGACCCTTTACGGCGACCTTGATGTTTCGATTTTGAAGCACCGCCCCTCCGGTCGGGGGCGCATCGTCACGGCTGTGCGGGAGGTTGGGCGCTTGCCCGCCATCATCGATTTCCTGCGTGGCGAAATCGCCGCCGGTCGGCAGGCCTACATTGTGTATCCCCTCATCGAGGAATCCGAAAAACTTGAGGTCAAAGCCGCCACGGCCGAGTTCGAAAAGTGGAGGACGCTGCTGGCTCCCGCCACAGTGGGAATTGTCCACGGCAGGATCGACGCCGAGGCGAAGGAGTCTGTGATGCGCGACTTCCGCGAGGGTCGCCTCTCCGTGCTTGTCGCGACCACGGTCATTGAGGTGGGAGTCGATGTGCCAAATGCCACCATCATGATTATCGAAGAAGCCGGTCGCTTCGGCCTTTCCCAGATGCATCAGCTTCGCGGCCGCATCGGCCGAGGACCCGAGAAATCCTGGTGCATTCTTCTTCACGATGGTGCCACTGGCCCCGCCCTTGAAAAATTGGAGGTTCTCGAAAAAACCTCGGATGGATTTGAGATCGCCGAGGCCGACCTCCAGTTGCGAGGGCCGGGTGATATTTTGGGCACCGCCCAGACCGGCCTTCCCTCTCTGGGGCTCGGCGACTTGCTGCGGGATGCCGATATCATGGCCGAGGCGCGTCGCGTGGCTCAAGAGGTTCTCGCCGCCGACCCCGAACTCCGGAATCCCGCCCACGGGCTGATGCGTGATTATGTTACCAAGAACGCAGTGCGTCAGGAGCTGTCCGCAGGCTGATTTCGTGCCTTGTCAAAAGCCCGTGCGGGTCTATTAGTAGGCACTAAATCTATGCCAGCCGCCAATGATCTCCGCAAAGGAATGGCCATCCGCTACAACGGAAACCCAGCCATCGTTCTCGACATCCATCACCGCACACCCGGCAACCTCCGCGCTTTTGTTCAGTGCATCATCCGCTACATCGGAACCGGCAAATCGGCCGATATCCGTTTCTCTTCCACAGAAAAAGTGGATGTCGTGGATGTAAACCGCCAACCGCTTGAATTCAGCTACAGCGACCATCAGGGCTACCATTTCATGGACCCTTCCACTTATGAGACGATCACGCTCAACGAGTCGTTGATCGGCGATTCCAAGCAGTATCTCGTCGAAAACCTCAAGGTCGAAGTCCTCAGCATTGAAGGCCGTCCGGCCCAGATCGAGCTTCCTTCCTCAGTCGTCCTCAAGGTGGTCGAATCCGCCGAAGGCATCCGCGGCGACTCGGCGAACAATGTTCAAAAGCCCGCCACCCTCGAAACCGGAAAAATCATCAATGTTCCGCTCTTCATCAAAGAAGGCGAAATGATCAAGGTCAGCACCGTCGATGGCACTTACATGAGCCGGGCGTAAGATTTCTCAAAAAATCCATTTGACTTTGCGTTTCCACACGCGAGCTTAAAGGCCTTATGAAAAAAATCGCACTCCTCGCAGCAGTAGTCATCGCTTTCTCCGCATCGGCCGTCATGGCTGGATCCTGCCCCGGCAGCGGATGCGGCGGTGGTGACAAATCCAAGGATAAAGAAGGAACCAAAGACGGTGAGAAAAAATCCCTCACTGTTGAAGTTGCCCTCTAAGAAATTTTAGAAAATTTCCTTCCAACGAAAGGCGCGGGTGGTCCACGGATCACCCGCGTTTTTGTTTTGTTAAAAGACGCAATCGCGGCATCAGCGCTGCGGGTTTGAAAAACACTCTTCGGGCGTCCCTGCAGGCGAGTGGGCGTTGTTTTCTTCGATCTGAGATTGCTTGCGGCGAAAAATAAAAACTCCGGATCTCGGAAATGTTTTCCTGATGCATTTTTTCAGCATTTTTCTGGGTTTTTGGATGTAAATTTTGCCGCAAATCCCAAAAAGTTGGCCCGGTTTATGCTTGGCTCAAAACCACTATATATTGTGGTTGGTAAAAAAAAATCCACAACATAGAGATTTTTTTTGACTTTTAGGGGTTTGAAAAATAAAAAGCACACCTGCCTGCATGCCTGTGGCGTAGATTGCATGCGGAACCACCCGCCAACGCATTTGCTGAACACCAAACTTTACTCAAAATGACCACGACAACCATCACACTCGGAGACCGCCAGTTCACACTGGATCGCGATAAGGCCGAAGCCGCATTCGCCGCCAAGCGCGTCATCAATGGACGCCAAACGATGTTCTTCAACATTCTGCCCTTGAAATACACCTGGGCCTACGACCTCTACAAAAAAATGAAGGCGAACCACTGGGAGCCGGAGGATGTGCCGATGCAGAAGGACTGCGAGCATTGGCGCGATACAAGCGGGACGATCTCCGATGTGGATCGTTGGATCATCAAGATGGGTATCGGTTATTTTTCCGCCGCTGAAGGCATCGTGGGCGACAACATTCTCCATGTCATCCGTGAAGCGGTCACAGCCCCCGAGCTCAAGCTCGTGCTGGGTCGCCATGCGCAGGAGGAAAACATCCACGCCGACTCGCTGGTTTACATGATCAGTTCGCTCGGCATCAACCCGCACGAGTGCGAGGCCATGTTTGAGGATGTGAGGACGATCAAAAACAAAACTGATTTTGTTGTCAGCAACAGCCGTGCGCTCCGCCGCGACATGGATCTCACCCATCTTGAGAACAAGCTCGCACTCGCCAAGAACATCTTCCTCTTTGGCCAGTGCATGGAGGGGACTCAGTTCTACGGCCTCTTTGGAATGGTGCTTGCGCTCTACCGCCAGAACAAATTCCCCGGCATCGGGCAGATGTTCAGCTACACGCTGCGCGACGAGTCAAACCACATCGAGCTTCTGCGCCAACTTTTTCAAGACCTCGTTGACGAAAATCCTGAAATCTGGACTGAAGAATTCCGCGAGGAGCTTCGTTCCACAATGGCCGAGGCGATTGCGCTCGAGAAACAATTCATCCGTGATTGCCTGCCCGTGGCCGCCGTTGGCCTGACAGCCGACGAGTTCGGGCGCTACATCGACTACATCGGCGATCGCCGTCTTGTCGGTGTGGGTCTCGAACCGCTGCACAAAAACCTTGAGAATCCGCTCCCATGGCTCTCCGAAATGATGGAGATCAAAAAAGAGACGAATTTCTTCGAAGGCCGTGTCACGGAATATCGCCGAGGCATTGACCTTGCCGGCGTGAGCGACGACGAACTGTAAAAAAACCCTCCACTACCCAAAAACCACATGCCTCGACACCTCTCTCTCGACGAAGATATCGCGCTGAAGCGCCTCGTCACCATGCCACGCGACCAGAAGCCCGACTTCTCCTGGCGCGAAGCGATTGCCACTCCTGCACACCCGCTCACTGGGATCACTGTGACACGCACTAACGGCGACGAACAGTCGTTCAACCTCTCTGATGTAGCAGACGAAATTGGAGAAGCCCTCACCGACTTGCTGCTTTCGCGCGAGGAGAAAAACATCTTCAACGAGCAAAATCGCGGCTTCGTCGCGAATGTGGCCCACTCGGTGGCTTTGAGCCTCGCCGAGCAGGCGCAGAAGGGCGGTTCGCTCCGCCTCTCCGAGCATGATTTGTCGCTTCTCATCGAAAAAGCTCTCATCGAAAACGACGCTCATGATGTCGCAAAGAGCCTTGTTTTCAAACGCTCGATCCGCTCTGGAAGCTCATCCACACTCGTTCTGGAGGCGGAGCCGATGAATGTTCGCCTGATTCGCCGCAATGGCGCTGTTGTTCCTTGGATGGAATCCAAAATCGAGGCCGCCTGCCGCCGCGCCTTCCTTTCCATGAAGGAAAACGCCGAGGCCGCCGCATCGATCTCCCGAGGAGTCAGCGAGCGCGTCCGTGCCCGCGACTCGGCATTCGTTCACATCGAGGATGTGCAGGATCTTGTGCAGGAGGAACTCATGCGCCAAGGCTACTACAAAGTCGCTGAGAGCTATATTCTCTACCGCGCCCAGCGCGCCAGTCACCGCGAGGAGGTCGTCAAAACGGAAGCCGAGGCGGAGACCAGCGATCTCCAAGAATCCCTCATCATGGTCGTGCAACGCGACGGTCAGAGCGTTCTCTGGGATGGCTCCGAGCTTCGTAAGCGAATCCAGTTTGCGATGATCGGCCTCGATCTGAACCTCGACCCGCTTCACATCGAGCGCGAGCTTCGCCGTTCCCTTGCGACCGAGGTGACCGAGGACATTCTAAAAAACACGGTCATTTTGAATGCCCGCACGCTCATCGAGCGCGATGCCGACTTCGCCAAGTTCGCGGCTCGCATCATGCTCTCTTACATTTACGAGGAAGTCCTCGACTGGAAA
>JBIIUB010000072.1:0-14715 GCA_044340205.1 Terrimicrobiaceae bacterium | reverse complement strand
GCCACCCTCGAAGCCATATGCACCGAACTCAACGCCACAGAAATCTGCTATCCCGGCACCACCCTACGCCTCGTCTACCGCCCAATCAGGTCATCCGTTTTCCCGCCAAGTCAGGATGTCTGAAGCTGCCGATTCCGTATTCCTCGGTCTCCGGCGTGTGCTCGTTGTTCAACTCCCGGAGCCAACCCGCCGAGGCTTGCGCCTTTTCCATGTCGAATCGTCGTGTGTTGAGAATGCGCTCCAACGGCACGCGCCCACGCTGCGACTCGATGATTTCCGCAACCGGATTCAAATGGTGCAGGATGGCGCGGAGCTCCTCGAGTTCGGCTGCGGGAACGAGATCGGTTTTGTTGACAAGAATCACATCCGCGAACTCGACCTGATCCACAAAAAGGTCCGAGATCGTGCGCTCGTCCTCTTCGCCAAGGGCGAGGTTTTTTTCCTTCAAGGAATCCCCCCTCTCGTAGTGCTCAAGAAAATTGGCGGCGTCCACAACCGTGACCATGGTGTCGAGGCGGGTGATGTCTTGAAGTCCGGTCCCGCTCTCGTCGGCAAAGGTGAAGGTTTGCGCCACGGGGAGCGGCTCCGAAATGCCGGTGGACTCGATCAAGAGGTAATCGAAGCGCCCTTCCTTCGCGAGGCGGCCCACCTCTTTCAACAAATCATCGCGCAGTGTGCAGCAGATGCAGCCATTGCTCATTTCGACGAGTTTTTCCTCCGTGCGGCTGAGCTCAGCCCCGCCCCCGCGAACAAGCTCCGCATCAATATTGACCTCGCTCATGTCATTCACAATGACCGCCACGCGCAGTCCCTCGCGGTTGTTCAAAACATGATTGAGCAGCGTAGTCTTTCCCGCTCCCAGAAAGCCCGAGAGCACGGTGACGGGCAGCTTTTGTGGAGTTGAAGGCGTCGATTCAGAGGAATTTGTTGTCATGATTGTAGGGCATCCGCCGATCGCAGATGCATGAAACTTGCAATAACAAGGTCGCCTTATGCGGGCAAACAAAATTTGCAATAAACTTGCATTTAAACGCCACGCGTAGCCGTCGTGAGCCGCAATCAGATTTTCAGGAGGCGGAATGCGTTTTCAAAACCGCCGCGCTTTCGGCCACCATGTAATCATCGACGGCCTTCCTGAAAAAAGATGCCAATTCGTCCACCGATGGAGGATTGGGCGCGAGGGATTCAAACCCCGGATCGCTCTCACTGGGCTTCCCGGAGCACAAGCGCTGGAAGGCGAAATCCAAATTTTTTAATCTGTTGGCTTTTTCAAACGCCTTTTGGAACTCGCGAAGGCTGAAATCGTGGTTTTGAATGAGTGAATAAAGGTCGAACCAATCACGCGAGTTTGAGCGTTTTGCAGAAACGAGCGCCTTCAGAGCAAATATTTCCGCGAGTTCTGCCACTCTGGGGCCGGATTCCAGTCCCGAGCCCAGCAAGCTCAACGCATCTCTATCTTCCGCGAAGAAGGTGATTTTTACATTTTCCTCTGTCAGATAATCCTGCTGGAAGTCATGTAGGCTCATCCCAGCATTGAGAAACTCATCATAAGAGGCGGGGTTGTCGTTGGATTTCCATCCAGCAAATTTCTTCCTCAGAGCTGCCAGTTGGCCACTTGGCAGGTTCATGCCAGGAAAAGCAAAGTCCAAGTCCTCGCTCACGCGGTGTCCAATCCGCAGACTCAGGGCCGTGCCTCCAACGAGAATAAATCCTCTCAAGGCCTCTTCGTTTTCAAGGCGCCTCCAGACTGCCCGAGTGGCCGGCGGCAAGCTCTGGTCGTTCATAGCTTGGACCCCAGCTCGATGTTTTTGAGAATCCGCTTGGTGTAGGATGAGGCGCGTTGGGCTTCCGGCGATTGCTCGCTTTCCAGAATAGTCCATTCGTTTTTCACGCGACCCAAGCCGATCAAAGAAACGATTTTTAAAATCTCCAAAAACCTGGGACACAAGAGGGCCGCGCGAACATAGGCTTCCAACGGAGCCTTCGTATTGGACCACACAAGGCCGGGAACGGCAGCTTTGATGCGTTGAATTTCGGACATCTCCATATCCTGACGGGCAAGATAATCCCGGTCCCGGAATTTGCCAGTTTATCCTCCCTCGCCCGATTGCGCTTTTTTCTTGGGTATGCAGGGAGCCGGGTCTTTACTCCCCCGCCAATGACCGAATCGGAAGCCTACATCGCGTTGAACATGGTGCCGCGGATCGGCCCGGTCCGGGTGAGGCGTCTCTTAGAAGCCTTGGGATCGCCCACGGCTGTACTCGCGGCTCCGGTCGCGCGTTTGCAAGCGGTATCGGGCATAGGCCCCGAAGCGGCAAAAGCCCTCACCGATTGGGAAAGCCATGTGGACCTCTCCGGCGAGCTCGCCCTTGTGAAAGAACATGGCGCAAAAGTCGTGACGCTTGCCTCGCCGGATTACCCCGCCCTGCTGCGCGAGATTCATGATCCCCCGACGGTGCTTTACATGATGGGTGGAATTTTGGAGCGCGATCGGCATGCCATTGGCGTCATTGGAACCCGCAAGCCGACGCACTACGCGGCGGATTCCACAAAAAAACTCTCCTACCAACTCGCGTATGCCGGAGTGACTGTGGTCAGCGGCCTCGCCCGTGGAGTGGATACCCTCGCCCATCAAGCCGCACTCGCGGCAAAGGGACGCACGATCGGCGTGCTCGGCAGCGGACTCCTGGAATTCTACCCGCCCGAAAACAAGGAACTCGCCGAAAAAATCGCCACCTCCGGCGCGGTCATCACAGAGTTCTCCATGCGCGTCAAAGCCGACCGCCAGACATTCCCCATGCGCAACCGCATCATCAGCGGATGCTCTTTCGGCGTGCTTGTGGTGGAGGCGGGCACGAGCAGCGGCGCACTCATCAGCGCCAACCAGGCCGGCGAGCAAGGACGCTCGATCTACGCCGTTCCGGGCCGCATCGACAACCCGAACGCCATCGGCTCAAACCGCCTCATCCAGCAAGGAGCGAAACTCATCACCTCCGCCGCCGACATTCTCGACGACCTGGGAATCCTCTTCGCCGAGAAACCCCAACTCACCCCGGCACGCGCGCCCGAACTCACCGGCAACGAGGCGCAAGTCCACTCAGCCATCGGCGACGACGAAGCCCACATCGACACCATCATTGAGCGCAGCGCCCTCCCAAGCCACACCGTCTCCTCCACCCTGCTCGCGCTCGAAATGAAAAAACTCGTCCGCCAACTCCCCGGCAGCCGCTTCGTGAAAACATCCTGACTCCCCTCCCTCAACGCCGCCCCCTCGAAAAACCGCGTTTAACAAATTTCACATTTTCAGCCGAACCAAAAATTTGGACGATCGTCTAAATTTTTGGTATTTTATAAATAATTTGATAAAAGTTATTTATAAAAAGTTTTGAAGCTTTTTTGTAAAGTTTTTGATTCTTTGCGAACCAATTTTTTGAACGATCGTCCAAAATTTTGGTTCGCGTTGGATGCTTGGCGGAGAGAGGAGGGGGACGCTTTTTAGGTGAGGCGCGAGAGGGCTTGGGTTAGGAGTTCGATGGCACGAACGATAATGGCAGAGACCTCTGTGGCGTTGCGGAGCAGGTCTGCGGCGAAGTTTTTCCAGGTTACGCTCGGAGAGGCGATGACAAGGATTGCCGAGATGAAGGAGAGGTTTGCGAGGTAGATGACGGTCAGGGAAAAAAAGGCGCCGCCATATTCGAGGTCGGGCTGGCCTTTTTGAATCATCCAAACCGTGTAGGCGAGGTGGAGGAACCATGTAAAACCAAGGCCGAAATACAGCAGGCCGGGGAATCCCTCGAGGCCGAAACAGAAGAGTGCAAAGCCATACGCCGCGACCCAGCAGAGCGTGTAGAAGGGGAAAAAATACGGCGCGAGGATGATCAGCGTGTTTGTTCGGTCCGTCACCACATGCCCCCCGTCCTCCCGCACATGAAAATCATGCACACGGCCGCCGTGGATCCAGACCCACAGGGCGTGGGTGAGCTCGTGCCCCATCACATAGAGCAGTCGCAGCGGGATGCAGGAAAAAAACCAGAGCAGGCCGACCAAGCCGCCGATTGCGAAACCACTGACCTCCTCGCTCAGCAAAAATCCACGATGAGCCGCGCTTTTCAGAAAGGCTCCGTAAAATGACAGGGTCAGAACAACACAGGGCAGGAGCAGAAGAATGCCGGTCGGAAATTTCACCCAACGCTTGGGGACATAGCCGACCTCTACACCTGTCAGGGTGGAGTAAAGAGACTGGCGCGCATTTTTTGCGGGACGCTGCCGTTTCGGTGCCATGCCTGAATCAAACAAATTCACCGTGCGCCGACACGGCAAAAAATATCGAACGGCGCGTCCGTTTTGCGGATCGCGCCGTTCGAAGGAGGGGGAAATCGGTTTTTACTTCGCGGCTTTCGCTGCGATGACCGCTTTATTCAGGCGGCTTTTGCGGCGGTTGGCCACATTGCGGTGGATGATACCGCGCTTGGCTGCCTTGTCCAAAGCGGAGGACAGGTCGTCAAATTGCACCTTGGCTGCAGCGGCGTCGCCGCTGGAGATGGTGGAGCGAAGTTTCTTTTGACGCGATTTGATCGCGGTGATGACGGCGGCATTGCGGGCGTGACGCTTCTCGCTTTGGCGGGCGCTTTTTTCTGCTGATTTTGTATTGGCCATAAAATGTGTTGGTGCCAGGGGGGAGAATTGAACTCCCGACCAAGGGCTTATGAGTCCCCTGCTCTACCTCTGAGCTACCCTGGCAAAAGGGTTTGTGGGTTTTTCGTCGCTTCCATCGGCTTGTTTGGTTCAGTCGCTTTTGGAAAAGACAGGTCGTGCAGAGTAATGAATCGGAATCTGAGCGCAACACCAAAAATGATCCGCTTGGAAAATTTTGCACCCGGCGGGGGTCGAACCCACAACCTACGGCTTCGGAGACCGTCACTCTATCCAATTGAGCTACGGGTGCTGAACAGATTCATCATTCTCCACGACCGCCGAAAAATCAAACGCAAAAGCCCGCATGCATGGGGTCGAATCTCCATTGCCAAGAAATGCGGCATCTCGCACTATCCCGCCTCGTATGAAAAACAGCCTTATTGCCTGCGGTGCCGTCCTTCTCGGCCTTAACGCCGCCGCAGTTTATTTTCCTGAACAAAATCTCACACTCGCCGCGCAGACGGTATCTGCTGCGATTGGCATGGTTCTCGTGTTTCTCGCCATCCGTCCACAGCCTAAGCAAAAAACCGAGTCCACCGCCCCGGCGAAGCCCGCAACGCCCCCTCCCCGCGCAGAGGCGGAGATAGTCGCCTTCCTCGCGCTTCTGCAGGAGCACGGCCGCTTGGTGGATTTCGCCAAAGAGGACATAGCTGCCGCATCCGATGCGCAAATTGGCTCCGCCGCGCGCGTCGTCCACGCCGGCTGCCGCAAAGTCCTCGACGAATATTTTGAGATCAACCCCCTGCAAAGCTCCCCCGAGGGAACCGCTCTCACACTCGAATCGGGCTACGATGCCCCGGCATTCCGACTGCTCGGGTCTATTCCTGAAAATCCACCCTACAGAGGAAAACTTCTGCATCCGGGCTGGATCGCAGAAAGCGTGAAACTTCCACGCGTCACAGGCACGACGGAGAAACGCCCCTGGCCAGTCCTGGCTCCGGCGGAAGTCGAAGTGAGCGGAAATTGATCCATCAAAAAATGAGCGACTACTTCGGAATCGACCTGGGCACGAGCAACTGTGCCGTTGCCAGAGCGACGGATGCCGGACTGCCGGAAATCCTGCCCATTACGCAGGTGATCAATGCCAGTGGCATCGGGGAGCGCCCGCTGCTTCCTTCAGCACTCTACATTCCCGCTGCAGGCGAGTTTCCAGACGGCGGCCCGCAGCTCCCGTGGCAACAATCAGAAACCCATTCGTTCCTCGGAACCTTCGCGCGCGACCGTGGAGCCCTGCAACCCGACCGCCTCATCGCTTCCGCAAAAAGCTGGCTCTGCCATCCGCATGCCGACCGGCGAGGCCCGATCCTGCCCTGGGGCAGCACAACGGTTGAGAAAAAACTCTCACCTCTAGAAGTCTCGCGCGAACTCCTCTCACACCTTTTATCCAACATCCGCGCAGCAAATCCCGCCGCCACACTTGATCATGCGGTGATCACTGTTCCGGCGTCTTTCGACGAAGTCGCCCGTGCACTGACGCTCGAAGCCGCAACACAAGCAGGCCTGAGTGAAGTCACGCTCCTTGAGGAACCCCAGGCGGCCTTTTATGCCTGGCTCGAAAACCAAGGCACCGAATGGCGCAAACAGGTAAAATCCGGCGACCTTCTACTCGTCTGCGATGTCGGCGGTGGAACAGCGGATTTCAGCCTCATCGCTGTGACAGGAAAAGACGGCAACCTCGCGCTGGAGCGCATTGCCGTCGGTGAGCATCTCCTGCTCGGAGGCGACAACATGGATCTCGCGCTGGCTCACGCTGTCTTGGAGAAACTCATCGCAGCGGGAACCACCCTCGACGAATGGCAATTCCTCGCCCTCGTGCAAGCGGTGCGCGCTGCCAAGGAAGCCCTGCTTTCGAATCCCTCGCTGCAAGAGACCCCCATCTCAATCCCATCGCGCGGAAGCAGACTCATTGCATCCACCATCAGCGCAGTCCTCACGCGGGATGATGTTCAACAAATCGCTGTCGATGGCTTTTTCCCCATCGTGGGAAACGAAGAAATGCCGATCCTTCGACGCGCAGGAGGTCTCAGAGAATCCGGCCTGCCCTATGCAGCGGATGCCGCCATTTCCAAACACCTCGCCCGATTCCTCTCACGCGCAAAAGCCAATGCTGCATCATCGACCCAACTCATCGAAGCCATTGGCGGAAGCGAGCGCCTCGACCGCTCACCTCTCCTCCTGCCCGATGCCGTTCTCTTCAATGGAGGCGTCTTCAACGCTGCCGCACTACGCCAGCGAGTGCTCGAGCAACTGAGCCAGTGGGCAGGCACTCCGATCCGTGAACTCGAAGGCTCCCGACCCGACCATGCCGTGGCCCTTGGAGCTGCCGCGTATGCGCGTCTGCGTGCCACCGGCGAAGGCCTCCGCATCAAGTCCGGCACGGCGCGTTCCTACTACATCGGCATGGAATCCTCCGCCATGGCCGTGCCAGGCCGCCGTCCTGCCACGAAAGCGCTCTGCGTCGCACCTCAGGGAATGGAAGAGGGAAGCCGCCTCGAAATCTCGGGACAAGAATTCTTCCTCTACACCGGCGAAGCCTCGGAGTTCCGCTTCTTCCAATCCGAAGTCCGCGCCGGCGATCAGCCAGGCCAAATGCTGCCCGATGCCGCAGAACTCGAAGAGTCGGCCCGCCTGCAAATTGAAATCCCTCCGCCCACCGGACACCAACCGGGCGAAGAAATCCCCGTCCGCCTCGAAGCCCGCGTCACCGAACTCGGCAACCTCGAACTCCACTTCCTCCACCCGGCCTCAGGCGAAAACTGGAAGCTCGAGTTCAATGTCCGCCTGCAGTAGGCGGGGAAATTGGACAAAACAGAGAAATAGAACGAAAGGGAATCAAGGTCCTCCGATTCGACAGTCATAGACAGCCGCCACAGACCCGCGCGGCAGCGCCAATCCTTGGGAGGGTCGACCTCCGGCTTGACCCAAACTTCAGCCGCGAAGCGGCGTCTCAGGCGGATGTGGCCGTGCAAGCGCATGCCGTGGTTTGGCAATCGATGAGGTGGCGGCGCGAGCGTCTTTCACGGTCGGGACGAGCGTGCTCCCCTCGATTTCAACGCTTCGCAGCCTCTATGATATCCACCCAGATCGGCAGGGCGAGTGCGCCGCCGTAGCCGCCGGGCTTGATTGGGCGCGGCTTGTCGAAGCCCACCCAGACTCCGCAGGTGAGCGATGGATCGAATCCAACGAACCACGCATCGAGGTAGTTATTGGTTGTTCCGGTTTTTCCACCACCTTTTCCAGTAAGGCCAAACTCCCTCGCGCGGGCAGCGGTGCCGCGTGTTACGACATCCTCCAGCAACGAGGTCGTCATGCGGGCGGCGGCGGGATTCATGACGGGAATGCGCCCTCGCGTGGATTTGTAGAGCACATTTCCCCGCGCGTCGAAGACCCGGTCGATGAGATATGGCTGAAGTTTGACCCCGCCGGTGGCGAACACCGTGTAGGCGGAGGTGATGTCCTTGAGATTGGTCTCGAACGCCCCGAGGCAGATGGCGGGATAACGCGGGGGATCAACCGCGATGCCGGCCTTCACGACCATATTGGCGATGCGATCCAGCCCCGCGCGCATGCCGAGACGCACGGTCATGGTGTTGCGTGAGTCGATCAATCCTTCGCCAGCAGGCTGGAGTCCGCGATAGGAGCCATCCGAGTTTGAAGGATCGTAGGACCCGAATTTGCGTGGGATTTCACCTGGTTGAATGCGGTCGTCGGAGACCAGCTCGTTCGATGCAATGCCGGACTCGAAGGCGCAGGCGTAAACGAAGGGTTTAATGACAGAACCGGCCTGGCGTTTTCCGAAAAGCGCGCGGTGGAACTTACTGTTCTCGTAGTCGCGTCCCCCGACGATGGCGCGGATGCCGCCGCTTTTGTTGTCCAGCGCAATGGCGGCTGCTTGCAGATAAGGCGCGGATTTTTCGCCATCCAGAACAGCGCCCGCGAATTCACTCATCGGCTTGTGCGGGTAGCCGGGCTGGGCCTCGACAGCCTGCAACCGGTCGCGCACGGCCTGCTCGGCGGTGGCTTGGAGCGGGCCGTCGATCGTGGTGTAAATTTTCAGCCCGCCCTCGTTCATCTGTCCCGGCTCCAGCACGAGTTCCAGCTCGCGAAGTATGGCATCCATCGCCCAGTTGTCCTCCGGCGAGGTTTTGATGCGCGGCATGGCGAGGAGACTGCTGGCCGAGGCCTCGTCGTATTGCAGGGTGGTGATGAAACTCAGGTCGCGCATGCGGCCGAGCACGGTGTTGCGCTCGCGCAGGGAGCCTTCTGGATTATTGAGGGGTGAAAAACGATTGGGGCTGCGAATGAGACCGGCGAGGGTCGCCGACTCGGGAAGATTGAGTTTCGAAGCCGGTTTCCCAAAGTAGGTCTGGCTTGCCGCTTCGATGCCGTAGGTGCCAGAGCCGAAGTAAATGCGGTTCACATAGGCCTTGAGAATTTCCTCCTTCGTGAGTTCGGTCTCGATGCGGAAAGCCAGCGCGGCCTCGATGAGCTTGCGGTGGAGGTTTTTTCCGCCGAGAGGAAAGCTGTTTCTGGCGAGCTGCTGGGTGATCGTGCTGGCCCCCTCACGGAAGCCGCCGAGGAAGAGGTTGCGCACCACGGCGCGGGCGATGCCGATGGGATCGATGCCGTGGTGTTTGTAAAATCTCGTGTCCTCGCGGCTAATGAGCGCGTTGTAGAAATCATTCGAAACCTTGTCGAACGGCACAACCACGCGATTCTCTCCGGCAAGGCGGGAATAGTATTTTCCCTCGTGGTCGTAGATCACCGAGCGCTCATCCATTTTGTGAATCTCCGTGAGGTCGAACAAATGCGCCCAGCCATAGTAGCCTGCACCCACAATCGACCAGAGCAGGGCAGTCACTATCCCGATCTTGAGCAGCGAGACCAGCAGGACATGGCGCTTTTTGTGGCGCTCCTTGGCGAGCGGCTTTGCGGCGCGGCGCGGCTTTTTGCTGGATTTGGGCTTGGGCACTGGTGGGGATTAAAGCATTTTGCTGGGAAATCCGACACGCAATCTTCCTGACCACCTGTGAAAATTCAAATCCTCACCATCTTCCCCGATGTCTGCCGAAGCGTTTTTTCGGAGAGCATTCTCAAGCGGGCACAGGAAAAAAACCTCGCCACGCTCGAAGCGGTGGACCTCCGCAAATGGACCAAAGACCGCCACCGCACGGTGGATGACGCACCCTACGGCGGCGGACCAGGAATGGTCATGAAGATCGAGCCCATCGACCTCGCGCTGGCTGAAATCCGATCCCCCGCATCCAAAGTGATCCTCCTCACACCGCAGGGGCGCAAATTTTCCGACTCCATCGCCCGCGAACTCGCCAAGGAAACCGACCTCATTTTTCTCTGCGGCCACTATGAAGGCATCGACCAACGCGTGGCGGACCACCTCATCGAGGATGAGATTTCGATCGGCGACTATGTTCTCACCAGCGGGGTGCTGCCCGCATTGGTCGTCACGGATGCCGTGGTGAGGCTCATCCCCGGCGTCCTTGGCGACGAGGAGTCGGCCCAACAAGATTCGTTTTCCGCCGGGATCCTCGACCATCCGCACTACACCCGCCCCGCCGAATACAAAGGCTGGAAAGTTCCCGAAATCCTGCTCGGCGGCAACCATGCGGCGATTGAGAAATGGCGGCATGAGACAGCTCTCGAAGCGACAAGGAAAAGGCGTCCCGACCTTCTCTGACCATGAGTTTTCCCGCCGAGCGCACAAAGCCAAGGCATGCGATCTCTCAGCGCGGAAGGCGCAGCCGGATGGGTCCCTTGGCGGTCGAGGCATCGACGACCTGGTTGTTTTGCGTGATTTCGAGCATACCCTTCGCAACGAGTCGGCGTGCGGCCCGACGGACATCCTCCATGCGCCCGGACCAGTTGTCGGGAAAATGAGAACGGGCGATTTCGCTGGGGCAGATGGACGAGGTGCGAGGGATTTCCGCAAGGCGGGCAAGGATGGCATCCTCGAGGGCGGAGGCGGCAGATCCAGGCTTCCGGCGCCGACAGGCATCCGAACAGTAGCGAACATCGTCCCAGCAGTTTTCCCATTTTTTCCGCCAAGTGATGCCGCGACCGCAGGAGACACAGGTTTTTTCAGGAATCGGCGGACGGGACACGAAAGGAGGAAATCCACGGGGCGGCGAAATGCCGAGCCAAATCACCAGTCCGGCCGTTTTGCATGAGTTGCGATCGGATTCAATATTGCCCATCTTGGGGGAACGATGAACGAAAATACAGCAAGCGGGACGGATCAAAAGCGCGATGGGGATGGGACAAGACGGCGGAACTGGCTGCTGGGCGCCTTCCTCGGGGACGCGCTGGCGATGCCTGTTCATTGGTATTACGACCGGGCGGCTCTGGCGCGGGACTACGGTCGCGTCGTCGATCTTGTCGCTCCCAAAATTCCCCATGCGGACAGCATTCTTTGGCGCTCGAGCTACACGGCTCCAAATCCCAAAGGCGAAATCCTGCACGAGCAGGCTGCATACTGGGGAAGGCGCGGGATCCACTACCACCAGTTCCTCCGAGCGGGAGAAAACACGCTGAATATGCAGCTCGCTCTGGAATTGCTCTCCATGCTGCGCGCGCATGGAAATTACGACAGGGCCGAATACCTCAAGCGCTACATCGATTTCATGACCACGCCCGGTCGGCACCGGGACACCTACATCGAGGAATGCCACAGGAACTTCTTCACCAAATACGCGCGCGGCAAAAAGCCCGAAGACTGCGGCGGAGATGACATCCACATTGGCGGATTGGCTCATGTGCCGATTTTGGCCGCATGGTATGCCGACAACGAATCCGCCGCCTTGGAGGCAGTGAAGGAACATGTGCGGGTTACCCATCGGGGTGAACTTGTGGAAACAGCCGCGCGCGATCTGACCAAAATGCTCATCGCCATCCTCAACGGGAGCGGCGTCCGCGAAAGTATCGAAAATTTCGGCAACGGCTGGGTAGGGCGCAAGAAATTAGAGGCATGGGTGCAGAGACCCGACGAAGAGGTTATTGGATCAATCCTCAGCCCCGCTTGCTACCTGAAAGATGCATTCCCCGCCGCACTGTTCCTCGCTTGGAAGTATTCGAACAACCTCGAATCCGCGCTCATCGCCAACACAAACCTCGGCGGCGACAACTGCCACAGGGGTATTGTCGTCGGAGCCTTGGTCGGAGCCAGCGGCTCAGCGGTTCCGGAGCGTTGGTCAAAGAATCTCGCCTGCCGTGAGCAGCTGATTTGAGGACCGACTGGATAGAGCAGTCACCCGGCAGCCCTTTGCAGCTTCCTTCTGCGCCAGGCAAGCGGGGTGGCTTTTTTGTGCCGACTGAAGACGCTGATGAAATACGAAGGGCTTGAAAATCCGCAGGCCCATCCGACTTCGGCCACATTGTGTTCGGGCCTCTCGAGCAAGTTGCAGGCGAGGTCGATTCTTTCGCGGGTGATCCACGCATTGAGCGCAACGCCTCGCTCTGCACGGAACCGGCGTGTCAAATGATCCGCCGAGCAACCCACCCTGGCCGCAAGTGTGGCCACACTCAGGTCGGGACGGGAAATTTCCACCCGGATGATTTTTTCAACCTCGGCCACCAAGGGCGTGGATGTGCTTTCCTGCTGGGCGGTGTCTGTGTTCAGGCCACTGAGCACCGAGACGAGAAAAGCCATCACAAGCCCTGTAGAGAAACCTCGTTGAAGGCTCTTGGGCAGGCGATGCTGGTTGGACGCTTCTTCAAGAAATCGGAAGGCTTTTGTTGGCAGTGGAGACTGGAGAAAGTCGCCGCTCTGGATGCGCCGCGACTCATCAGCCCATCCACGCAAAAGCATGCAGCCTGCAGCATGATTCATGAGCACAATCACTCCGTATGGCGTCCGCAAATCGATAGGAGTCTCCGCGTGAGGCACTCCGGCCGGTATCACGCAGACATCTCCGGTCGGAAGACGGAATGAACCGCTTGGGCACTCGAAGTCCGTGGCTCCGCCTGTTTGGAGAAAAAACTCTGGCGTCGTGTGAAAATGGGATGCGTGGCGGCGCGTGTGAAGGCCTATGGGTTCGGGGACAAATAAACGCCCCCCACCTTTTGCGATACGCTTGCGCAATCGCTCCAGCTCATTGGAAAACTGACTGCGAATGGCAGTTTCGTTCATATCGGTTTTTTGACATTTTTGTCGTCTTTTTACAATTCAAACGGGTTGTGCGCCTCACAAAAACTGAAGTAAACAAAAGCCAGTGCTATGCGTGCATTTCCGCAGAACACAAAATCAACAATCGGAAAAACTATATGTCATCCTCCATCAAAACACTCGTCTGGGGAGAATTCCGCCACGAGAAGAAGAACCCCAAAGTCGCTGCCCTCTACCCGAACGGCATGCATGAAACGATTGCCGACTTTCTTCGCCAGGACAAAAAACTCTCGGTTTCCACCGCCTGGCTCGACCAGCCGGAACATGGACTCACGACCGAGGTTCTGGCTGCGACGGATGTCTTGATCTGGTGGGGCCACATGGCTCATGGCGAGGTTTCGGACGCAGCCGTGGCGCGCGTCCGGCAGCGTGTGCTCGAAGGCATGGGGCTCATTGTCCTCCACTCAGGTCACTACGCGAAAATCTTCAAAGCCCTCATGGGAACGACATGTTCGCTCAAATGGCGGGAATCGACCGACAAGGAACGCATCTGGAACATCGCCCCGCACCACCCGATCACAGCAGGCATTGGCGAGTATTTTGAAATTCCCGCCGAGGAGATGTATGGCGAGCCCTTCGGCATTCCAACGCCCGACGAGTTGATTTTCATTTCCTGGTTCACCGGCGGCGAGGTCTTCCGCAGCGGCGCAACATGGCAGCGCGGCAATGGACGCGTGTTTTATTTCCGTCCGGGTCACGAGACTTATCCGACCTACCATCACCCGCAGGTTCAACGCGTCATTTCCAATGCGGTCCACTGGGCCAAGCCAACGGTCTGCATCCCGGATGCCTGCCCGAATTCCGCCCCGCTGGAACCACTCCCCATCGACCCTGAAGCCGCTGAACGCCCAACCGAAGGCCATCGCTAATGAAAAAGAAATCACCAGCTCGTAAAAAAATCCGGATCGGCATTATTGGAACCGGAGGCATGGCGAATGTCCATGCGACAGAGTTTCTGAAAATCCCCGGCGTCGAGCTTGCAGCCGTCTGCGATGTGGATTCCAAGCGTGCGGGAGACTTTTCCGCCAAGCATGGCGGATCGGCGGCGGTATTCACCGACTTCAAGAAACTGCTCTCGGAAGGTGGAGTGGATGCCATTTCAAATGTGACTCCCGACAACCTGCACGCGCCGCTCTCGCTTCAGGCGATTGCCGGCGGCAAGCACATCCTCTGCGAGAAGCCGCTCGCCACGAACCACGCCGATGCGCTTCGCATGGCCCGCGCGGCGAAGAAAGCAGGCGTCATCAACATGGTGAACTTCAGTTACCGCAACTCGTCGGCGCTTCAGAAAGCTGCGCAGCTAGTCCGCGACGGGGAACTCGGCGAGATCGTCCATGTCGAGGCCAGCTACCTGCAGAGTTGGCTCTCCAGTCAGATCTGGGGCGACTGGAAAACCACGCCAGCCTGGCTCTGGCGCCTTTCCAGCAAGCACGGCAGCAAAGGCGTGCTCGGCGATGTCGGTGTCCACATCCTGGACTTTGCATCACTCCCGGTCGGACCGATCCGCAGCATCCAGGCCCGTCTGAAAACCTTCACCAAACTCAAAGGTAAACGCATGGGCGAATACCCGCTGGATGCCAACGACTCCGCCCTCATGCAGGTCGAATATGCAAACGGCGCCCTTGGTGTCATCCACACAACCCGCTGGGCGACCGGCCATGCCAATTCGCTTTATCTCCGCGTCCACGGCACAAAAGGCGCCCTCCGACTCGACCTAGTGTAGTGTTTGGTAATTGTATTTACATATATTAAAATCGTGTTACGCTTTCCGGATGGCACGCAAAACGATTCCGCTTCAACTTACCGAAGACCAACGCTCTGAGCTTCTTCTATGGGAAAGG
>JBIIUB010000071.1:0-14720 GCA_044340205.1 Terrimicrobiaceae bacterium | reverse complement strand
CTTTTTTAGTAGGGAGTTTGAGGTAGTTTTGGAGGAGAATGTCGTTGTCGAGTTTGAGCTTTGAGCGCAGTTTATCGATGGCGGTCGGGGCGGCTTCGAACACGAAGTTCACGAAGTAGGCACTCTTGAGGTGGTCTGTTTCGTAGGCGAGTTCGCGTTTTTCGAGGCGTTGAACCTGCTCGATGGCGGCTCCCTCTGCTTTGAGCACGTTTTCAAGGCGCTCGATGGTGTCTTTGATGGTTTCTTCTTTGCCTCGCGTATTGAGGGCGAGGAGTGCTTCGTATCTGTTCATTGTTCCTGGTTTTTTTGGTTGAATTGATTCATTGCGGCTTCGATGCCATGGGCGTTGGCGTATTCAAAAGCGTCCGACGCCCTGCTCACAGACTCCTGAAGCAGGGGAAGTTCCTCTTTGCGGAATCCGCCGAGGACGTGATTATGGAGGGTGCTCTCCGGTTTTCCGATTCCAACGCGGATTCGGGGGACTGCCTCTGTTCCCATATGGACGAGAACGGATTCCAGTCCATTGTGCCCGCCGGCGCTGCCAGACTTGCGAAGCCTCAGCATGCCGAGTGGGAGAGAGGTGTCATCGAGGATGACCATGATTTCAGTAGCCGGAATTTTGTAAAATCGCGAAAACTCGCCCACTGCTTCGCCGCTGAGATTCATGAAGGTTTGCGGCTTCATGAGGGTGCGTCCGCCGGTGCGCGCTGTGTCGGAATTCCACTTCTGGTCGAAGGTGAATGTGGTGGCTCCCCGCCTTGCCAACTCGTCGCCAACCATGAACCCGACATTGTGACGGGTATTCTGGTATTGATTGCCTGGATTGCCCAAGCAGGCTACGAGCCGGTATGCAGCGGTTGATTCCACTTCGGCGGGAATTACTTTTTGTCTGAGCCTGCTTCGGCTTTCTTCTCCTTGATGACTTCCGGAGCGGTTGCAGCGGTCGTGGCAGTGGCTTCAGAGGCTACTGCAGGCTCGGCAACGATGAAGACTGTGAGGTCGGCATCGACATCGGCTTCCACGCCTTTTGGAAGCGGGAGATCACGGACGTGAATGGAGTCGCCGACTTTGAGGGCGCTGACATCGACCTTGATGATCTCAGGAAGATCTTGCGGGAGGCATTGAATGGCAATCGAGCGCATGCTCTGCTCAAGAAGGCCACCAAAGTTTTTCACGCCGTCTGCTTCGCCGAAAGGCTCGATGGTGATATCGGCAGAGATTTTTTCTGTCATCGACACTGCTTGGAAATCCACATGCAAAATCTGGTGGCGGAGCGTGTGGCGCTGCACTTCCTGGATGAGCGAGAGTTGGCTGGATTTATTCGAGCCGTCTTGGATTTCCAGATCGACGAGGATGTTTTCTCCAACGGCGTGGGAGAGGAGGATTTCCAGTTCGCGGTGCGAGACTTCGAGATTTGCAGGCGTCCTGTGGTGACCGTAGATGACGGCTGGGACGGATCCGCGGGCGCGGACGCTCTTGACGGCATTGCGGCCGCTTTCGGAGCGGGGACGGGCTGTGAGTTTAACTTGCTTGGCCATATGTGTGGTTTACTTGGTTTGTTTTACTTCAAAGAGCGAACTTACGGACTCGTCGTCGTGAATGCGCCTGATCCCCTCACCGAGAAGCTCGGCAACGGAGAGTGATGTGACTCTGCTGCCGGTCGTGAGACGAGCCGGAACGCTGTTCGTGGAAATCAACTCCTTTAAATCGGAGTCCCTCAAACGCTCGACCGCCAAATCTGTCAGGATGGTGTGGGAAATGCCAGCATAAATATCGAGGGCCCCGTGTTTCCTAAGAATCTTTGCGGCGCTGGTGATTGTGCCGGCGGTTTCAGTAAGGTCGTCGACGATGAGAATATTTTTTCCAGCCACCTCGCCGATGATGTGCGAGGCCTCTGTCTCGGTCGCGCTTTTGCGTTGCTTGACGACGATGGCGATGCGGGTGCCGA
This sequence comes from Terrimicrobiaceae bacterium, assembly GCA_044340205.1. Classification (GTDB taxonomy): domain Bacteria; phylum Verrucomicrobiota; class Verrucomicrobiia; order Chthoniobacterales; family Terrimicrobiaceae; genus UBA967. The sequence continues at coordinate 12,772 of JBIIUB010000071.1, read as the reverse complement.
GAGCGGTGGCATAGGCGGATGCCATTTTCACTCCGCCGACATCGGGAGAGACGACAATGAGGTTTTCAATGCCGAGCGAGCGGATGTGCTCGACCATGACCGGCATGGCGTGCAGGTGATCTACCGGAATGTCAAAAAAGCCCTGCAACTGCTGGGCATGGAGATCCATCGTCAGCACGCGGTTCACACCCGCGGCGACAAGGAGGTTGGCAACAAGTTTGGCTGTGATGGGCACGCGCGGTTGGTCTTTGCGGTCCTGGCGGGCGTAGCCGAAAAATGGAATCACGGCTGTAATCCGTGCCGCGCTGGCGCGACGGGCGGCATCGACCATGATGAGGAGTTCCATCAGGTTTTGGTTCGTCGGCGGGCAGGTGGGCTGGATGATAAAAACATCGCGGCCGCGGATGTTGTCGTTGATTTTTACAAAAGTCTCGCCGTCCGGGAACGAGGTGACGGTGGCGTTGCCAAGCGGGACTTGGAGGTAGGCGCAAATATCGCTGGCCAGCGCCGGGTTGGCGTTGCCTGTGAAGATTTTCATTTCCGGGTTGCTGGAAAGAGTCATGGGATGTCAGGCAACGGCTTTGGTGTGAGAGGTGGTGGTTTAAGGGTTAATTGGCGAGAGGTTCTGGTTTCGGGGGAGGTTCGAGGGGAATGGTGGGTTCGACGCGCGTCTGGGCAAGGCGGGCGAGGTAGGTCTTCTCCATGAGGTCGCACTTTTTCGACAGAGTGTTATCCAGCTTCCTCATCTTCTTAAAGAGTAGTTCGTAGTATTTGCGGTAGGCGGCACGCTCGCCTTCAAATGTGGCGGCCGTCTTGGCTTTCTCGAGAAGGCTTGCCACCTCGGGGTCCTGCTCGACTTTGGTGCGCACCTGTTGGTAGCGGACTTTGATTTTGCGTTCCTGCTCTTCGCCGGCTGCGGCCAGTGTGCGGGGATCAACCGGTATCGAACCGCCGTCCGCAGGCATTAGCTGGTTCGGGTCGACATAATTCCTGTCCGACTCCGCAGCGGGCAGGGTTTCTCCGGTAAGCGATATCTGCGAATCGGAAATAATGTCTGTGGACTGCACTGCAGGCTCGTTGGGGAGGTTGATGAAATCTTGATCGCTGGGTGCGACCAGCGGGGCGGGGGAGGCTTGGGGTTCTGCCGTGGGCGCGTCCTGCGCGATGGCAAGGCCTGATATTGCGGGAACCAGAAACAGGGATGTGATGAATCGCTTGAAGAGCATGGCGCGGGCGGCGGACTTGAAATCACAGCAATTTTGAGATGACTTGGCAAGAGCATGAATCCAAAGACGAGCGACACAGCCCAGGGGCCGGTGCAAGCAGCCCGGGGCCTGAAACACGAGCCGGGCTTTGTTTTTTTGGATTCCGCCTTGAGCGGGAATCGCTCGATCTCGGTGGTCGCCGCCAACCCGGACCTTGTTTTGCACGGGAGGGACTGGGAGAGACTCGAGCGGGAGTTGGAATCCCGGGCCAGGTCGAGCGCGCGTTCGGGTTTTCCTGACGGGGCTGCCATAGGCTGGGTCGGCTATGACGGGGAGTTTTACTTTTCCTTCTACGATCGATTGCATGTTTACTTGCACGCATCTCAGGAATGGATCAACGCGCCTGCGAACTTCATTTCCGATGTGCGCATCCAAGGCTCTGCCACGCTTGATTTCAAGCCCCTCCTTGGCGGGGACGAGTTTCTTAGAATGGTCGAGAGAGCCCAGGAATTTATCGCTTCCGGTGATATTTATCAGGTTTGTCTAAGCCATCCATTCGTTGCCGCAGGAGGAGGCGATCCGTGGGGTTTCTACGAGATGCTGAGAAGACACTCGCCTGCGCCCCATGCGGCGTTTTTGGATTGTGGAGACCTGCAGATCGCATCGGCATCGCCGGAGAGTTTTTTGCGCATTTCCGGCAGGCAAATTCAAACTCGGCCGATCAAAGGCACGCGACCCCGCAACCCTGATGAGGCGGGTGACAGGCTGAGTTCCCAAGAGTTGCTGACATCTTCCAAGGAAATTGCGGAGTTGGTCATGATCACCGATCTGGAGCGCAATGATCTCGGGCGCGTCTGCACCTATGGCTCTGTTCATGTTCCGGAATTGCTTCGTTTGGAGAGTTACGAGCAGGTTTTTCACCTCGTCTCGACCATTTCGGGCGAGTTGCGTGAGGAGGTGAGCCATGTCGAGGCCCTGCGGGAGTGTTTTCCCGGCGGATCGATTTCGGGTGCTCCAAAAAAGCGCGCCATGGAAATCATTCGCTCGCTTGAGCCTCATCCGCGCGGCCTCTACACGGGCGCGATCGGTTACTTTGGCTATAATGGCGAGAGTCATTTTTCAATCGCCATACGCACGGCGGTGTTTGAGCGGGCGGAGGCCCGATTTCATGTCGGCGCCGGAATTGTGGCGGATTCAATTCCTGAAAAGGAATGGGAGGAGACATGGCACAAGGCGGAGGGCTTGCTGCTGGCCGCGCGCGCCTGTGCGGCAACTCAGAGGTAGGCTGTGCCGATGTGCTTTTTCAGCCGAGGGTCGAAAAAGAAATCGCGGGCTGAAACAGGAAAAAGATCTTCGCACTCGGGGTGGCTGGGATTCAGAATGTAGTTTGGCTCTTCCTGTATCAATACCGAGGGCACTTGCAAAACAGCCGATCTCTTGGAGCGGAGCCACTCGGTGCCAGCCTCGCGCGTGGCTCCGGAGGGCAGCGTCTCGTCCCATCCGACTGGGAGTGTCGTGATCTTCTCTATCGATAGGGAACTCAAATTCACCTCCACAAAACTAAAACGCACGGATCTGGTCTTCGGGGTGAGATGGACGAGCATTTCCAAGGCGGCAAGGGCGCGGGAACTGGCCAAGTAGACGCAGGAATATCCCGGGTGGTTCCATCTCCCTCCATACAAGCGGGCACCTTCGCCGTCGAGTGCGGAGGTCCGCCATTTATGGTTTACAATCCGATACGCGCGCATCGCAAACTCCCCTTAGGCGAAAACCCCGTGCTCAATTTGCCCGATGAGGTCTTCAACAATTCTGGCTCCGACCTCGGTATCGCAAAAAGCTATGGGTGTTTCGCCACTCATAGCGTGCGCGGGAGATTTCAACCACTCGCGAGCGGCTTCTTCAGAACCAAAAAGCTCGAAAGCTTTTCCAAAAACCCTTGCAAGGCGTGCAATGCGGTCGCTTTCATTCTTGTCGAAATGACCTGTTTTTTTGCGACGGTGGAGTGTTGCTCTTGAGATGTCGAGCCAATTTGCCAATTGTTCCTCGCTCACATCAAGCCAACGGCGGAGCGCCTCGAATTCATCATACAAAAAACCATGCCTCAGCTGCTCTACAATTGGTCCTGATGGCATTTCTTCCTTCATCACATAATCATTTTTTGGCAGGAATTGCTCGATAACTCTGGGTGCGTAAAGTCCTCTTCTCATATGAGACAAATAAATACCTTTTATGAAGCAATGTCAATGCTTCCCAGAAACTTTTTTAAATCCTCCGCCCAATCACTTTTCCATTCCAAAAGTTGACCTCTCCACAGGATTTGCAGCCCGGCCGAGTGCAAGGCGTGCCTTCTCAGAAGCAATCGACTCTCCAATTCTGGAGTCCAGCCGGTTTTGATAAATTCCAAATAGCAGTCCTCGGATGGTCCATAAATTTTATCCCCAACAACTGGATGCCCAACATGGGAGGCATGAAGCCGAATTTGGTGCGTGCGCCCGGTGATAGGTTGCGCTTCGGCTAACGCGAATTGCCCGTAGGCATTTTCGATTTTTTGCAAGATTCTAAAATGCGTTTTCGCCCAGGCTCCTCTGAGATGGATCATCCTCTTAAGATGTATCCTCGTCGGCGCGACTTCTCCCTGCCTGATGATCGGTGCATCGACAGAGAATTCCTGCTCCTTTGGATGTCCACAAAGAATTGTTAGGTAGGTTTTCTTGATCTTCCCCTCTTGCATGGCCATTGCGGCCTCGCGTGCGGCATCTGAGTTTTTGGCAACCAAAACCAACCCGCTTGTCTCCCGATCGAGACGGTTGATGAGTGAGACTTGGCCGCCATTGGCGATTTCATAGGCAAGCAAGTCTCGCAAACCATCCCACAGCGTGCGGGGACCTCCGGGCTTGGTCGGATGCACAAGAACCCCAGGCGGCTTGTCGACCACTAAAAGGTCTGGGGTCTCCCCAATAATCCGGAACTCTTCTTGATCCACAAGCATGACACGGAGAGTATGCCTGCTTCATGGTCTCACTGCAAAATGTCACGCGAATTTATTCATCAGGCACGGGCGAGGTTCGTGCATTGGATGGAGTTTCGTTGGAATTGGCTTCCGGCGACTTTGCAACAATCACCGGGCCGAGCGGTTGCGGAAAAAGCACATTGCTCAATCTTCTCGGAGGGTTGGACCACCCGACCACAGGCGAGATTCGAGTGGCCGACATCCCGTTGCACAATGCGAGTGAGCGCGCGCTGACCAATTACCGCCGCAACACGCTTGGTATTGTCTTTCAGTTTTTCAACCTGCTTCCAGCCATGACGGTTCGGGAAAATGTGGAACTCCCACTGCTTCTGCGCGGCGAGTCTTCATCGATCGCAGCGAACCGCGTCTCGGAAATGCTGGACCTCGTAGGCATCTCAAAGAGGGCTTCGCATTTCCCGCACCAACTCAGCGGTGGGGAAATGCAGCGCACGGCGATAGCTAGAGCCTTGGTTGGTCGTCCGGCGCTTCTTTTAGCGGATGAGCCAACCGGCAACCTTGACTCTGTGAATGCCGAAATGGTCTGCGAGACCTTCACAAAGATTGCTTCCCAAAAAATTGCCACCTTGATTATTGTCACTCACAGCGATGCCGTGGCCGCCTTGGCCTCCATTCGCATTAAAATGCTCGATGGAAAAATCCTCTCCAAAAGTGACTCCGGTTCCCCCATCGTAACGCCCTGCCATCCGCTCCCGGCCTGATCTTCGAATTCACCACACCACATCTTTAAACGAACCCGCACCTTGGAAAAACAACGCACTCTCGCCTCATCCTCCAGCTTGACTGGCAGCGCCCTTCACACGGGCGAAAATGTCACACTCACCATCCTGCCCGCGCCGGTCGGCCATGGATTCAAATTCCAGCGCACCGATTTGCCTGATGAGCCTGTCGTCGATGCCGCAGCAGCCTATGTAAAAACGGTGGAGCGTGCGACCACCCTCGTGCAGGGCATGGTCAAAATCCACACGGTCGAGCATGTGCTCTCAGCCCTTACAGGCATGGGCGTTGACAACGCGCTCATTCAGATGGACGCCAACGAGCCTCCGATCGGCGATGGAAGCGCCTCCGAATACATTGCTCTCATCAAAAATGCCGGAATCGTCGAGCAAGATGCGCCGCGCCGCTACCTTGAAATCCGCGAACCGATCACCGTGGAATCGAATGGTTCCATCCTCGTTATTCTTCCAGATTCAAAATTCCGCATCTCCTGCACGCAAGTGGGTCCCGAGGGGCGTTTCACACAATTCCGCTCCACGGAGATCACCCCTGAGATTTACGAAAAAGAAATAGCTCCCGCTCGCACCTTTGTTTTTTACGAGGATGTCAAGCCGCTCATGGATAAAGGCCTCATCAAGGGTGGGAGCCTCGAAAACGCCATCGTTGCCCGTGGTGATAGTGTTCTCAGCAAGGAGCCGCTTCGCTTCACCGATGAATTCGTTCGCCACAAGATTCTCGATATCGTCGGCGACCTCGCTCTCTGTGGCCGTTTCATTCGCGGTCATGTCGTGGCTGTCAAACCCGGGCATGGCATCAATACCGAAATGGCAAAACTTCTCGCCGAGCGCGTCAATGCCGTCGCCCCGGCAGCAGCCAAGCCTGTTCTCGCCTCGACCGGAGCGCTCGACATCAATGCCGTCATGCATATCCTCCCGCATCGCTATCCGTTCCTCATGGTGGATCGTATTGTGGAATTCGACGGCGAACTTAAGGCGACCGGGGTGAAGGCCGTCACCATCAACGAACCTTATTTCCAAGGCCATTTCCCGGGACATCCCGTCATGCCGGGCGTTCTCCAACTCGAAGCCATGGCGCAGGTGGCCAGCATCGTCATGATGCGCCGCACCGAGAATGAAGGGAAGATCGGCTACTTCATGAGCGCTGACGAAGTGAAGTTCCGCAAACCCGTCATGCCGGGCGATACCCTCTTCATCGAGTGCGAACTCACCAGCGCCAAAAAGCGCCTCGGCAAGGCCTCTTGCCGCTGTCTCGTCAATGGCGAGGTGGTCTCCGAAGGCATTCTTCTCTTTGGCCTCGTCGATAAATGACACAAATCCATCCCAGCTCCGTTATCGATCCTTCGGCCATTCTCCACGAGGGCGTGGAAGTGGGGCCGTTTTGTCATATCGGCCCTCAGGTCGAGATTGGGAGCGGCACTCGTCTTATCGGCCATGTCTCAATTGCCGGACCGACACGCATCGGGCAGGACAATATCTTTTATCCCTATTGCTCGATCGGTCAGCGCTCGCAGGATTTGAAATACACCTCCGAGCCGACCTTTCTGGAAATCGGAAACAACAACTCATTCCGGGAATTTTGCACCGTCAACCGTGGCACCCTCCCGGGAACCAAGACGGTCGTTGGCAATCACGGAAATTTTCTGGCCTACTCGCACATAGCGCACGACTGCACCGTCGGCGACCATGTTATTTTTTCCAACAACGGCACAATCGCCGGTCATGTCACTGTCGAGGATCATGTCATCATTGGCGGCCTCTCCGGCGTCCATCAGTTTTGCCGCCTGGGCCAGCATTCCATCGTGGGCGGTTGCACGAAAATTGTTCAAGATGTGCCACCCTACATGATCGCGGATGGCAACCCGGCCGAAGTCCGTGGCATCAATCAAGTCGGACTCGAGCGGCGAGGTTTCGTGGCCGAAGACACGCGCACGCTTCGCGAGGCCTACCGCCTTCTTTACCGCTCGAATCTCAATGTGAAACAAGCCTGCGAAAAAATCGCTTCCGACTTTTCCGGGCCTGATGTCATCGCCCGCCTGCTGGCCTTTGTGGAGTCGAGTCAGCGGGGCATCATTCGCTAACCTCAATCACCGTCATGCCCACTGTTCACGCCTACGCAGCCCACTCGCCAACCTCGCCGCTCGAGCCCTTCACCTACGAACTCCCGCCCATTGGGCCTGAGCATGTGGACATCCGTGTCGAATACTGCGGCATTTGCCACTCGGACCTCAGCATGCTCCGCAACGAGTGGGGTTTTTCCACATACCCGCTCGTGCCCGGTCATGAAGTCGTAGGGCGCGTCGAGTCTGTAGGAACGATGGTTAAAAATCTCGCCCCCGGCGACCGTGTCGGCCTCGGCTGGTTTTCCGAAAGCTGCATGACCTGCCCCCAATGCATGGGTGGCGACCACAATCTCTGCGCCACGGGCGAGGGGACCATTGTCGGCCGCCATGGTGGATTCGCCGACCTCGTCCGCTCCCACTGGGGTTGGGCCACAAAACTTCCTGAATCACTCTCATCTGTCAGCGCCGGACCGCTCTTCTGCGGCGGAATCACAGTCTTCAGCCCCATCGTTGAATTCGGAGTCCGGCCCACAGATCGCGTTGGAGTCATTGGCATCGGAGGTCTCGGGCACCTCGCCGTGCAATTTCTCAATAAATGGGGCTGCGAAGTCACCGCCTTCACTTCCTCTACCGACAAAACCGAGGAACTCAAAAAGCTCGGTGCCCACCGCATTGTGAATTCCCGCGATGCAGAGGCCATGAAATCCGAGGCCAACCGCTTCGATTTCATCATCAGCACAGTTGCCGTCCCGCTCGATTGGATGGGCTACATCTCCGCGCTCGCTCCCAAAGGCCGCCTCCACACAGTCGGAGCCATTCCCGAGCCTGTTGCGCTGGCAGCCTTCCCACTCATCATGGGGCAGCGATCCTTCTCGGGTTCCCCGCTCGGCAGTCCGGCTACCACCGCGCGCATGCTCGACTTCTGTGCCAGGCATCAAATCGCACCACTCGTTGAGGAATTTGCACTCTCGGATGTCAACGCCGCCATCGATCGCCTCGAACACGGCAGCCCAAGATACCGCATAGTTCTCAAAGCCTGATCGACGCTCCCCAAGGTTTCGCAAAAATTCCGAAAAAACCTTTGCCAAACCTATTTGGAAAATCGATATTCCTCGCCCCTGTCAATTGCCTCGTGGTGTAACGGTAGCACTGCAGATTCTGGATCTGTTTGTCATGGTTCGAATCCATGCGAGGCAGCCACCCGCATAAACACTCGCTCTACGGGCGGGTGAGGTTCAAAAATAGTCAAAGTGGGAAAGAAAGTGGGAAAATGTCTTGCGATTTCTCCCAACTTCCAAGGATGTCTTTCGCGTGCCTCCAGCAGCTCGTTTGCAGAGATGCGCCGAACTCGTCTCGCCAGACTTGGCCAAGCGTCCCGTGGTGTATGAATACGCTAACAGTGACTATCCATATCGCGTGTATCTGAACACTCAGGAGGAGATGGACGAGGTGATGGCCAAGCTCTCGGCCTTGATCGACTACGACAACTTCAAGGACATGATCAAGGCGACGCCGCATCAAAAAGCCAAGCTCGAACCCTACGAGGAATTTTGGAGCCTACTCTACAACGCCCATTTTTCCCACCGCTCGCGAAGAGAGTGAGCCGGGAAGAAATCTTTGATCAAGCCCTCGCGGAATTATCTGAAACCATGCTTTTCCCATGTGAAGAGGACGGCTGGGTTCTTTGATTTTATGATGGATTCCTTCAGGACTGTGCATTTCCAGCAAACAATGCGGCGAGGTTTTGATCGCTTTCGGAGTCCTCGATGAGGGCGAGGTCCCTGAGGTCTTTTTCAAAAAGACGCATTCCTGCTATCTCTGAGACTGGTAGCCATTCGTCGAGGTGTCGCATTATTGTGCGAAGGTCGGTGTCGGCGGGTTGTTCGTCCTCCACGGGAAGTCCGCTTGCGTAGTTTGTGTGCTGGCGGTTGCGGCGTGGCTTTGGCGTTTTGGGAATAGGGCAAAGCTGAATCCACGCATCGGCACGAATTGTTCGCGTATCTGCGGCGAGCCAGATCAGCACGGCCCCGTTGGACAAGCATGTGTGTGAGTGGGCGTGGATCTGAATATGAGGCGGGCGGTTGCGCAGGACCTCGAAGAGCATGAGCGCCGTGTCATGGATCATCATTCCGGGCCCTAGCAATTCGAGCGTTACTTTATCCGTATCCTCGCGCAGAGCATCATAAAGACTGGATAGAAGAATGGCTGGGTCGCGTTCGGCAAGATTGAGGAACATTAGAGGGCGCAGGTGGAATCGTTGCCGCGTGCAGGCACTTTGAGTTTTTGGCCGATACGCAATTGGCGCGGATCGGTGATGCCGTTGGCCTCCATGAGTTCGCTGTAGGTGACTTGGAGACGGCGGGAGACGGCATAAAGGTTGTCGCCGCTGTTCAGCGTATATTCGCTGACCGGCGCTGGGGGCGGTGTCGCGGCAACAGCTTTTGCAGGGGCTGGCGATAGGGTATTTTCTGCAACGATCGGCTGAGGACTTGTGGATACTGGGATTTTTTCCTGCACCTCGGCATCCGCCTTGGTGTGAGGCGCTGTGTTTTTTGCTGCGAGAAATGTCTCCTTGAGCGCGGCCTCACCTAGTTTTGGAGCAGGCGGAGTGGCGGGAGTTGTTTTGGGGGCGGCAACCGCAACCGCTTTGGCAGGGGTGGGTTTTGAGGGTATGCGCTCGGCCTGTTTGGGAGCCACATGTGCAGGCTTGGAAGTCGCTGCAACCTTCTTCGGAGCGGGTGGCAACGCCTTCACTTCAGGCGTTGCGTCGGGTTGAGGCCATTCGTTTCTCGCGAGCGCATCGGACTTCGGTCCGCCGGGTGTTGTCGCTGGCGTCTCCACCGATGCGGTGGGGTGGGGGACTTTTGGCTTCAGGCTGCTCGTGGCATAGATGCCGCACAGCAGAATCACATGGAACCCCAGCACGATCAGGAAGGCCCATTTGAAGGAAAGTCCCATTTTGATGAAGCGGGCTTTCAGTTTGTTTTTTTGGAGTTCGGTCTCGGGATCGACATCGATCCAGTGAGGGTGGCGGGTTGGGTAGGATGGGGATGTTTTCATCGCCCGCTGTATCCTTTAAAAATTTGCTGAGCGCAAATCGCCGGGGCAATCAGAGCCTTTGCTGGTCTTGTTTTCCGGCCATTCGACCAGCGGATGCGACCATTCGACCGGTGAAATCAACCGTTCGTTGAATTTGCAAAAAAGTTCGTTTTCAGACCGCCTTGAGTCGGCGGAATTCGGAGCTGTGCCTTCGCGAGAGTTCGATCTTCACACCATTAGCCATGGTCAAAATCATGAAGCCCCCGTCGGCATCCTCGACATTGGCGATATGGTCCAAATTCACCGCATGGCTGCGACTGGCCAGAAAGAAAATCTCCTCGTTCAATCGCTCGCGGACACTTTTGAGAGTGCCATTCACAGTCACTCCGCGACCATCTCCGAGCAACAGGCGGGTGTAGGCATCCGAGGCCTCCAGCACTTGGATATCACCGACGCGGAGCAGCACATTCTTGCTGCCGTCTCGAAAAAGCACCTTCTCTTCGCTTGAGAAAGGTCGCTCCTCGGCAGGCTGCGAAACACGCTTGAGGCTTTCCTTCAAGCGGCGGGGATCAACTGGCTTCAGTAAATAATCCACCGCCCGCACCTCGAAAGCACGAAGCGCATGGTCAGGATGCGCCGTGATAAAAATCGCTGGGATGCCCTCCGCAGGCAGCGTGTCGAGCAGGTTGAATCCCACCTTCCCTCCACGCAACTCGACATCCAGCAGCAACACATCCGGTCGCTCCTCATTCAACGCCTTCACAGCCTGTTCAATCGTCCCGACATCGCGCACATCCGTCACGCCGATTTGCGCCAGCGCTTGTCTCATGCCCCGCCGCGCAGGCGGTTCGTCGTCGAGTATCAGAACCTTCATTGAACCGACCAAGGCACTCTTTCCGAGGCCGTCTTGTCAAGTGCCATCCTTAGTTTTAAGGTCTCCTCGGTTATGCGCAACAATTTGACCCGGCTCGAAATTATCCACGCCCTCGTTGCGCTCGACGCTGAATGCGAAAAGCAGGGCATAGCTGGCGAAATCTGCATATACGGTGGTGCCGGGATGGTGCTTGTGTTCGATGCCCGTCAATCAACGAGAGATGTTGACGCTGTGTTCCGGCCAAAAGCCGAAATTCGGACAGCTGCCGAGGCTGTTGCCTCTCGGTTGGGATTGCCGCTTGATTGGCTGAATGATGGTGTGAAGGGCTTTCTTTCTGAAACCGAGGAGACAAGACGGATTTCGATCCCTGAATTGGAAGTATTGCAAAATCTCCGCATCGTTTGGCCAACACCCGAATATCTTTTGGCTATGAAGTGCATGGCTGCGCGCTCCGATGACTCTTCCATGGACAAGGAAGATGTTGTGTTTCTGTTTCGCCAGCTTGGTATACAAAGTGAGGAGCAGGCTTTGGAGATTGTAGAGCGTTTTTTTCCGAAGGAGCGTATCCACATCAAAACGCATTATTTCATTTCCGAAAATTTAGAGTCGTTGAAGCAGTCGGAAGGAAGCGAACCATGATTGCCGAACGCATCGCCAGTTTAGCAGAAGTCGCTCAAATCGCCTTGCAGGAAGGCTCCTTGAGCTTTGCTCTTCGCGATTTTCTGGATGGTTTCTATGCAGATGTGGATCTCCAGAAGCTCTCCGAGGAGCCACAGCATATTTCAGCGGCACTCGATGACGCCGGTTTTGCGGATGCCTATCTGGCCGCTGTTTGCGATCATCTCTGCCGTCGTTACGCTTTGCCAAAGCCCGACTGGATTTTTGCGCCAGACAGAATACTCCAGCGCCCCCATTTTGCGGCAAAAACTCATGGGTTGAGAATGGTTCTGCTTCAAGAGTCACCGCCCGCCTTTCGTGAGCGTAATATTTTTGTCAGCGCGAATGCGCTGTCTCGGGCTTGAGTTTTTCCGTAGTTCGCTCATCCCGCGCTGCCATCTGCTTGATCCGCAGTAAAGCCTGCACCATTCCCTCGGCAGGCTTGGAAAACTCCAACCCGCTGCCTGCTGTGCAGGCGTCTGCGATCCGTGCGCGCACGCTTGCCAGGCCGACATTGTCTTTCCAGGCGGAGGGGTCTGAATTTGGTGGTGCGGTGTTTCGGACGCACACAACAAGGTCACCGGCTTCCATGCGTGCGTTGAGTTCGACCCTGCCAAAGCCATCATCCACTCCATGCTTCACCGCGTTTTCCACGAGCGGTTGCAGCAGCATCGGCGGCAATAAAAATCCATCGGTATCGGCATCCGCGCTGACGCTCCATTCCAGGCCTTCCTCGTAGCGCATTTTCTCCAACCGGAGAGTCTCGCGAACGATGTCGAGTTCCTTGGAAAATGGAATCAGCGGTTCCTTCGACAAGTCCAATGTCGTCCGCAAAAGCTGTGCAAGCGAGGTCACGCCTTCCTGCGCCGCATCCCTGTTCGAGCAGATCAGGCCATGGATCGCGTTGAGGCAATTGAAGAGAAAATGCGGATTCACTTGGGCCTTGAGCCGCTCCAATTCCGCAGTCTTCTGCGCGGCTACGGCCTGCAGCGCTTTCTCTCGCCGCTGGGACTCCGCGCCTGCCGCGATAAGGAGCCCCGTGGTGGCGACAATCGCGATGAATGCCTCGATCTGCCAGATCGTGCCAACCATGGAGTTCGACACAAACGGCCCGCAGCCACGACTTGTGAAGGCCGCTGCCGTGAAGACGACGAGAAGCACTGAGAGTGCGG
>JBIIUB010000070.1:0-14752 GCA_044340205.1 Terrimicrobiaceae bacterium | reverse complement strand
ATGGTGAAAATATGAACCCAAAGCTTTTTTTCCGAAAGCGGTTTCTCGCTTGATTGGCATCGTGCGGAGTGGTGTCTATTAGTCTTCGAGTGATCCGGATTTTCTCCATTCTTGTGCTTTGTCTTGCCGCATCCTGTGGCGGCGTGGTTGCGCAAACCGATACACTCAAGGAATTGGAGAGCAGTTCCACCGAGCACATGCGCGAAGAACTCGGCGTAAATCCCGTCACCTCGCCTTCCATAGCATCGCTGCTCAAGGACCTCGAAGCCTTTCGTCCGGTGCCGATGAAGACAATCGAATCCGCGAATCGCGGGGCAAGCTTCAGCAACCGCCTTCAGACAGCATTGCACTTCGGCTCGCTCGTGGCGGATGGATTCATGCTGACGGTCGCCGAGCGTCCGCAGGATGTGCAGGACATCGGACGCGAACTCATCCGCCAATCGCGCGCCTTGGGCGTCGGCGAGCGTCTTGCGAAGCGGAGTAAGAGCCTTTTTGAACTCAGCGACAAGGGCGACTGGGTCGGCATGCGCGGGGAATTGGTGAAAACCCAGGAGGATGTCGAAGAGTCCATGATGGAACTCCACGACGAGGAAATGGCCCACATGGTCAGCCTCGGTGGATGGCTGCGCGGTTTCCAACTGGGAGCCGTCAGCACCGACGACCGCTACTCGCCGGCAAAGGCCGAAATCCTCGGCCGCGTGGATGTGATGGAATACTTTCTGGACCGCTTGGACACCTTGAACCCGCGACTAAAGGCCACCGAGATGGTCACGGAGTTCACCGACCGCATCAAAAAAATCCGCCTTGTCGCGATCGAGACCCAAGGCGCGATACCGACGCCGGAGCAGGTCGCCAAAATGCGGAAGCTCGCCGACGAAGCCGAACAGATCGCCACGGCGAAGGTGGACGGCGATGGCAAGCTGCTGCGCTGAGAGGCTGCCCACGCGAAACCCGCTGAGGCAATCGATGCGAATCAGGTGTTGCAGGATTTGCACCATGGCATACTAAACGCGCTTTTCGCTCTGGATTCTTAAAAAGTGATAATGCGAGGGCGGTTTATCATGCGAGGAGTCGCGTCGAACACAAGGCGGCGACTTTTTTCCAGCGACGCTTTTGCAAGACGCTGTGAGAGGCTGCAGAAGGAAAGCGCGGGTGGAAAATGGAGGATAGTATGTGATTATGTGGGACTGACTCTTTTGTTTGCAAGCGTTCTCAAGGCTCTTAAATGTCAATAATTAATTCGTGAGCCCTATGAAAAGTTCTGTTGACTTTGACTACATGCGTGGTATCTCGCGCACATGAGTAAGAAATTTTCGCCTTCCAAAATCTCCGCATCCGAGTGGGAGGTCATGGATATCGTCTGGGACAAGCACCCGATCACGGCTCCGGAAGTCTTCGCCCTTCTTCGCACGGATCAGAGTTGGTCGCAAAAAACCGTCAACACATTCCTTGCCCGCCTTGCCGGGAAAGAGGCGCTATCGGTCGAGAAGCGTTACAACATGAATTTCTATTCGCCGCTCGTTTCCCGCGAGGAATCGGTCGCCTTGGAAAGCCGCAGTTTTCTTTCCAGGTTTTTCCAAGGTGGCACCGGCGCGTTGCTGGCACATTTCTGCGAGCAGGGGAGCTTGAGCGATGCCGAGCTGGCGGAACTGGAGCGCCTGATCGCGAGCAAACGTTCGGAACGAAAGAAAAAGAAATGAACTTCCAAGAACTCATCGATCAACTGCTTGCCAACTCCTGGCGGGCCGCGATTCTCATTGCAGCACTTTTCGCGTTTCGCGGAGTTCTGCGGCGGTTCCTGGATGCACGGGTGATTTATTTGTTTTGGGTGCTCGTGGCGCTCAGGCTGCTGCTGCCATTTGATGTGCCTGTTTCTGTGAGCGCCGCGCGCTATCTTCCTCCCGCACCGTGGACCTCCGCGATGGACTTTGATACAGCGCCATCCGTTTCAGCATCTGCGCCGGTTGTGCCCAACAGCGTTGCTCCTCCCGCAGCCGCTTCGCTCCGTGAGATTTTATTGAATGAAAAAACGCTGGCGATCGTCTGGGCGGCCGGCGTGGCGACTGTGCTGCTGGCTTATTTTTGGGCGAGCCTCTCGTTCCGGCGCCAGCTCTCGCGCAGCGGCCGGCGGGCGGGAAAACGGACGGAACAGGCCGTTTCCGACTGCTCGCGAACCATGGGGCTGAAACCCATTCCGGTTGTGGAAATGGACGCCCTCTCCGGTCCGGCATTGTTTGGTGTTTGGAGGCCGCGCCTGCTTTTTCCGTTGGGACTCGCCGACCAGCTTTCCGACGAGGAATTGCGGCTCGTTGTTTTGCACGAACTCGGGCATCTCAAACGCCGCGATCTTTTCCTCCAGGGGCTGCTTGTTGTTTCGCAGGCAGTCCATTGGTTTAACCCGCTGGTCTGGCTGGCGGGACGGCTGGCGCGCGAGGATCGCGAGCTGGCCTGCGATGAATTTGTTATGGCGCACACCTCCCATTCCGGGAGCCACGCCTACGCAAAAACGCTGCTGCGGGTGCTGGGTCTGTCTCGGCCGGGTCGCCCCATGCTCCCCGCAGTCGGCATCCTAGAAACAAAAAACCAAATCAAACAACGCATCATTATGATTACAAAATATCAATCGACTAACGCCCGGCGAATCATGCTGGGAGCCGCATCCATCCTCGCTGTCAGCGCAGGACTGCTCATGGTTAATGCCGCCGAGAGCGGTTCCAATGCTTCAACGCCAACGCCAGCGGCCGCATCATCAGGCGCTCCAAAAGGCTGGTGGAAAAACGGAAGCGCTCCCGCAGCCTATGACGTGGGAATTGACTCCACACAACCCTACAAAAAACCAGTCAGTGTTTATGTGAAATCCTTGGATCCCAAAGCTTCCGAAGGCAAGTTTGGAGGCATGATGCAGATGTGCAATGCCGAGTCATTCCGGGGAAAGCGACTTAAATTCACAGGATATGTTAAAACCCGTGATGTTGTGGGGACCGCGAATCTTTGGTTTCGCGTCGATGGAGAAAATGAGCAACTTCTTGCATTCGACAACATGCAGGATCGCCCAATCAAAGGGACCACGGATTGGAAGGAATACTCCGTGGTGCTCAACGTTCCTGAGACAGCCACCGCGCTTGCCTACGGCATTTTTATTTCGGGAGCGGGCATGGCATGGCTGAACGATGTCCAGATGATTGAAGTGGGTTCTGATGTGAAGAGCACGAATATCGCAGATTTAAGCACTTCTCCGCAGAACAAGTTGCCGGACGCTCCGCAGAACCTCGATTTCTCGGTCACCGAGAGCGGTTTCAATGCTTCAGCGCCAGCGTCCGCATCCTCGAGCGCTCCCAAAGGCTGGTGGAAAAACGGAAGCAACTCCGAAGCCTATGATGTGGGAATTGACTCCACACAACCCTACAAAAAACCAGTCACTGTTTATGTGAAATCCTTGGATCCCAAAGCTTCCGAAGGCAAGTTTGGAGGCATGATGCAGATGTGCCGTGCTGAGTCGTTTCGGGGAAAGCGTCTGAAATTCACGGGGTATGTTAAAACCCGTGATGTTGCGGGGACCGCGAATCTTTGGTTTCGCGTCGATGGAGAAAATGGGCAACTTCTTGCATTCGACAACATGAGCGATCGCCCAATCAAAGGGACCACGGATTGGAAGGAATACTCCGTGGTGCTGGACGTTCCTGAGACAGCCACCGCGCTTGCCTACGGCATTTTTGTTTCGGGAGCGGGCACGGCATGGCTGAACGATGTCCAGTTGATTGAAGTGGGTTCCGGAGTGAAGAGCACTGCAACCAAGTTGCCAGACGCTCCGCAGAACCTCGATTTCTCGAATGGCAAATGATCTGATGCCGACCCCGGCTCGGTGACCACACGGGTGCACGGGATCGAAAAAATTCCTGGCATGTCAAGCCTTGCAGCGCAAGGCTTGACATGCCTTTTAGTGAAAGGCATTGTCGGGTCGCATGAAGACAAAAGAGCATCTACTCGATGGCGTGCCCGAACTGCTGGTCCTCCGGCTCCTCGCGCACGAGGAAATGTATGGTTATCAACTTGTGTCCGAGATTCAGCGCCGATCAAAGGGCGCGTTCGAGTTCGGCGAAGGCTGCATCTACCCGGTGCTGCACCGCTTGGTGGCGCAGCGCATGTTGCTGGAGCGCCAGCAAGAGGTCAGCGGTCGCACGCGGCGCTATTACCGGCTGAGTGCGACGGGAGGGAAGCGTCTCGCGCTTTTGGAGAACACCTGGCGGCAAGTCTCGGCCACCATTGATGCCTGTGGACTGGAGGTGCGCCATGCGTGAGGAATCTTTTGTTTTCAAAATGCGGGCCGCTTTGCGTCGGCAAGGCGTGTGGGGCTCGCGGTCGGCAAGGCTTTTGCAGGAGTGGACGGACCATGTGAGGGAGGATGTCACCCACCGCGTGGAGGAGGGGGCTGATCCAGTGTCCGCCGAGGCCGCAGCCTGGCGGGCGCTTGGAAGTCCAGACGAACTCGCTGCCCATGCCGCGCGCGAACTCGCGGCGGGAACATGGCTTGGGCGCCACCCATGGCTGGCCGGACTGGTGATGCCGGTGCTCGTTTTCGGGCTTACTCTCGCGACCGTGCTTTTCGGCGGTGCGTGGTTGAGTGGTCTGCTTTCAGGCTCCCAAGCACAGCCGGCCAATCTCGCGCTCCTGGAGTGGTGGGCGCGAACTTTTAACTGGCTGCCGTGGCTGCTTGCCATGGCATGGCTTGCGTGGGTTGCCGCGCGCATGCCCGGAGGCTGGAAGCTCTTCTGGATCACTGCAGTCGCTCTCACTCTTTGCTCCACGGCGTTCCAGATGAACATCAAGCCTCCACTCAACGGACCGGGAAGCGGTGAACTTCATGTGCTGCTGTCCGGGCCCGGCGGATTACTGCTCGGTGGAATAGCCAGATTGTTTTCGGGAGAGGTCATAGGGCCTTGGTCTGGCATTTTCTCAGGAGTGACGCAGTGGGTGCAGTCGCTGTTGCTTGTGGCCGGTTCGATGTTGGTAAAAATGCTGGCAGGTGCCCGACCCAAGGTTAGAAACCGAATGCAAGTGTCATGATCACAATACCCAACCGACCCCCGGCCCTGTGATCATTTGGGAGCGCGCGGCCGTTCAAAGATCAGCAGCGATCCATGAGCAATGGATTTTTTAACCACGAGTAGAACGAATTTTCACGAGTGGGGAGCGGCTTCGCCGGAGAATTTTATCTTCGGTCTTATTCGTGTTTATTCGCAAATTCGTGGTTCGAATGCTTAGCTCTTGGACATCCAAGCAGGACGGACTCATTTGGTTTCCCAGCGGGTCAGGATGTCTGAACTTGGGTCAATATGGGGTGAATACACCATATGGGGAAATCTTGGGAATGCGTATTTCTTTATCGCTGGGACAATCACCCAGTGAGCCTCGGCCAGGCTCATGCGCAAGCAGAGACCATGGCGTGGCGACAAAGAGGGGCGACGCGGCTATTCCTCTCCGGAGTCGCTGAAGAGGAAGTTGAAATCCTCGAGAGTGAGGGCGCGGGCGAAGTTTTCTTCTCCGAGGATGTCGTTGGCGAGGGCACCTTTCTTTTTTTGGAGGAGGCGGATTTTTTCCTCGATGGTGCCTTTGATAATGAGTCGGTAGGCGAAGACGGTTTGTTTTTGACCGATGCGGTGGGTGCGGTCGATCGCTTGAGCTTCGACGGCGGGGTTCCACCACGGATCGAAGAGCACGACATAGCTGGCGGCGGTGAGGTTGAGGCCGGAGCCGCCGGCTTTGAGGCTGATGAGAAAAACGGCGGAGCCTTCGTGTTTCTGGAAGGAATCCACGAGCGGGCCGCGGTCGTCGGTGGAGCCGGTGAGTTTGAATGTCGTCCAATTTCTGGCCGTGATCTCGGACTCGATGATTTCGAGCATTTCCACGAACTGGGAGAAGACGAGCACTTTCTGGCCCTCTTCCATGAGTGGCTCGAGGAGTTCAAGAAGCGCGGAAAGTTTGGCGCTGTCCTCGGTGGTGTCGGTGGATTTCTTTTTCTTGGAATCCTCGAGACCGAGCAAGCGCGGATGGCAGCAAATCTGGCGCAAGCGAAGGAGGCTGGTGAGGATGTTGAACCTCATTTTATCGAGCTGCTTTGAGGTTTCGATTTTGAGCAACTGGGCGCGGGCGCGCTTGATCTCGGCCTTGTAGAGGGTGGATTGCACACCTTCGAATTCCACGACGAGATCCTCCTCCACGCGGTCAGGCAAGTCGCGGGCGACTTCATTTTTCGTGCGGCGCAGCAGGAACGGCCGGGTGCGTGCGGCGAGGCGGCGGCGTGCGAAGGGATCGTCTTTTTTGTCAAACTGCTTGGTGAAAGCGGTGCGATTTCCAAGGGCGCCAGGCATGGCGAAGGCGAAGATGGACCAGAGGTCGAGCAGGCGGTTCTCGATCGGGGTTCCACTGAGCGCGAGACGGTATTTCGAAGGCAGAGCACAGGCGGCTTTGGCGTTTTGCGAGGTGGGATTTTTGATGGCTTGGGCCTCGTCGAGAATCACAGCACCCCATGAGACCGCGCGCAGGGCCTCCTCGTGGGAGCGGAGTTGCGGATAGTGGATGACGAGCAGGTCCACCGACCCGTCGAGCCCGGTTTTTCCAGCCGAAGCGCGGTTCCAGACATCGACTTTGAGTTCTGGAAAAAATTTGCCGCACTCGTTGGCCCAGTTGTCCTGAACGGATTTGGGACAGATGACGAGCACAGGATCGGTGATTTTGCCTTCCTTCCGCAGCCAGGCGATCCAGGAGAGGGCCTGCAGGGTTTTCCCAAGGCCCATGTCGTCGGCCAGCACGCCGCCGAAATTGTTTGCCGTGAGGTAGGCGAGAAAGTGGAAGCCGTCGAGTTGATAGGGGCGGAGTGTGGCGGTGATGGCATCCGGCGCCGGTGGTGTGACGCGCGTCTGGATTTCCTCCACGCGGCGCCTGACCTGGGCAATGCGCTCGGCGCCGAGGAGCGAGGTGGTTTTTTTGGTGAGGCCGGAGAGCTGAAGCGCGTGGAGGCGTTGCTTTTCGTTGCTGAAATCGTTCACCGAGAGGCCGAGGTCGGCGAGTTCCTTGAGTTGTTCCTCGGTGAGTTGGTATTCGAGTTTCCGCCAGCCCTTGCCTTCAAGGCGAACCCATTTTCCCTTGGCTTTGAGCAGGAGATCGATCTCCGCCTGGGTGAGCGTGCTGTCATTCACATGCAGGGCCACGCTCAGGTCGAACCAATCGATCCCGTCTTTCGAATTCTCGATATCGATCTGGACATGGCCAGCAACCTTGCCGTCGCGCAGGCTGGCGAGCTGGGCATCCAACTCCACGACGCAACCCGCCGGACGCCGATCGAGCCATGCGATGAATTGGTCCGGCCATTCTTTGCCGGACATGCGCTGCTCGAGCCATATCCGGTTTCCGGCATGCATGGCCTGTTTGAGGGGAATCGAACGGAGCCACTCGGCGGCGGGACCCATGGCGGATTTGTCGAACTGAATCAGCGCATCAACCGCAGATTTGGGTTGGAAGTCCCACGAATTGCGATCCCACCAGTTCGTTCCACTCCAGACCAACGGTTTTTCGTAGCCTTGGAAATCCGTCTGGGCATTGAGTTGGAAAAAATCCGCTGTGCCTCCGTGGTAACGGTAAATCCTGCACTGGACATTCACTGCGGCCGCGATGCGCTGAACTTTTTTCTCCATGTGCGAGGGCACGGGAATGCCCAGCGTGGCAAGTGCACCCATGCCCTGACGGGACTCCATGGCTTGCGATGGAATTACGATCGGCCACTGCGGGCTTTCCTCTCCAAAAGGCCAAACGGGAATGGGGTAAACCGCACGGCTTGTCATATACTGTAGCGGTCTGCCGGAAAGAATCGCGATAGGGGGAGGTGGCATCTTGCCGTCCTCATCCAGAAGCAGGAGTTGGTAATCATCTGCCGGGCCTTCCGGTGTTTTGATTTGCCAACGCAGTGGCTGGTCGAAAAACCGGATCGGCTGGCCGTCTTCCCCCACGACATGTCTATTGAAGAAATCCTTGCTGGTGCCGAGTTGGGTGAGGCTTTTGGAAAGACTGGGACGCATTCCACGAATTTCGAGGTTCGAGATGGTCCCGTAGTCATCCTTTCCCGCCTGTAAAACCAGATTGGACCCGAGGCCAAGCAGGGGGGCATTACGCGATTGATAGGATTTCTCGATGAATTGGCTGACGAATTTCATCGAGGTTTTGCCAAATTCCGAACTGCCGGACTCTCGCGCTTGAATGACCGCCGAGCCGGGCAGGAGCATGAGGCGGAATTCCACATCCGGCGGGAGGGCGCTTCCATCCGAATCGTCCCATTTGTCGAAGGTAGTCTTCCATTTCTTTACCTCTCTAGCACGCCTCCAGCCTTCTTCCAGCCGCGCCCATACGGCAGCATCAACAGCTTCCGAAAGCAGTTCAGGAACCTCGATTTGGTGCGATTTACAGGCGGCAGCTAGATAGGCAAAATATTCTGCGGCGTTGGCCGGGGGATTCTCCACAGGAAAAATCTCAATATCACCCATACGCCAGAAAGCCGGGTCTCCGACAGCGTTTTTGAGGTCGCTGAGATTGATCTGGGATAATTTTTTCGTCCACCACACCTCCGCATCTTTTAAAAAACGCTGAACCGCCCGGGGCAAATTGGCCGGGAGTTTTTTGGCAATGGCCGCGTGGATGGTGTCAGGGCCTGTAGCCAGCGCCCGATCGGCGAGAGGTTTTTCCAGTGCTTTCAATAATGTGGCGGCAAGATGCTTGCAGAGTCCACGCACCGGGCAGTTGCAATTTAGGAGAAGGGGTTCCTTCTGAAAAGAGACTTCGACCGAGTATATCGAGCCGCCATGGACTTGGGCTGAAATTTTTTCGCCTGCATCATCCCACGATAAATCGCTCACATCTCCCCGCCTGAAGAGGGCTTGTCCCTTTTTGATCTCCTTGGCGCTAAAGGTTAGCACTGCGTCATCGATTCTTTTGCGTTGCTCGTTGGTGATGGAAAAATCCGATGAAGCCATGCGTTGTTGGGCAGCGATGCTCCTCGTTTCGATGCAAAAAACAAGCCGACAGGCGCGTGACTTTTTCGTCTTGCCGCTCGACAGGCGCGCCGCATCTCGTTAAATCGATCTTTTGTTAAATATGGAGATACTGAATTTTCTCATGAAGCCCGAGCCGTTCCTGGTGTGGACCTCTCTGGCGAAAACGCTCGGCCTTCTTGGCCTGATTCTGGGTTTGGTTTCCTACACGGTTTACGCCGAGCGTAAAATCTGCGCTTGGATCCAGGACCGCGTCGGGCCGAATCGCACCGGCATTCCGCTAACGAAAATCCGGATTCTTGGCCTCGGCCAACCGATTGCCGATGCGCTGAAGCTTCTCTTGAAGGAAAATTTCATCCCCCGCGAGGTGAACAAATTCTACTACTACATCGCGCCGAAGCTTTCGATGGTGCCGGCGATTCTGGTGTTGGCGGTATTGCCCTTTGGAAGCTCGCTTTTCGGGGTTCCGATGGTGATTGCAGATATCAATATCGGCGTGCTTTATGTCTTCGCCGTTTCCTCGCTGGGTGTTTACGGCATCGTGCTCGCGGGCTGGGCCTCGAACTCGAAATATCCCTTCCTCGGCGGCATCCGCTCCACTTCGCAGATGATTTCCTACGAGCTGGCACTCGGGCTTTCGGTGATCCCGGTTTTCATGCTCTGCGGCACCTTGAACATGCCCGACATCGTGAACTGGCAGCGTGAAAACGGCTGGATGGTCGCTCCCTTCTGGGCCAAGGGCCTCACTTGGGAAATTCTGCTCTCGGGCGATTTCAAAGCCGTGCTGGATACATTCGTGAACGGCTTTTCCTTGTCCCGCCTGCTCATCTGGATCCCGATGTTGATTTCGTTCATCATTTTCCTGATCGCGATGTTTGCGGAGACCAACCGCGCGCCATTCGATCTTCCCGAGGCCGAGCAGGAACTCGTCGGCGGCTACCACACCGAGTATTCGGGCATGGGTTTCGCGCTCTTCTTCCTCGGTGAATACGCGGCGATGATTGCGGGTTCGGGCGTTATCGTGACACTCTTTCTGGGTGGCTGGAGCCTGCCGATGATCCCCGATGGCTCGATGCCGGGTCTGCCGGGTGTCATTTTCGGTCTCATCAATATCGGCGTGTTTTTTGCCAAAGTGAGTGCGCTTTTGGTGCTGTTCATCTGGGTGCGCTGGACGCTTCCCCGTTTCCGCTACGACCAACTGATGAAGCTCGGTTGGTATTTCTTCTTCGAACTGGCTCTGGTGAATATTTTCGTCACAGCCTTCATCTTGGCTTACATCAAATAACCAGCGCCCAGTGCAAATTCTCCGTCCGAAAGACAAAGCCTACCGGCGCGGTATCGAATCGCTGAAACGCTGCTACGAAGCGGATCCCACTGTCCGTGCGACTGTGGAAGAAATCCTCGCTGCGGTAGCCAAGGAAGGCGACGAGGCGTTGCTCCGCTACACGAAGAAATTCGGCGGCCCTGATATTGCGCCATACCAGATTCCCGTTACGCCCTTGGAGATTTCCGAGGCTTGCAATGCGCTTCCGGTGGAAACGCGCAAGGCGATCGACGCCGCGCGCTCGAATGTGAGGGCGTTTGCCAAGCGCAGCCTGCGCAAGAGCTGGTTTATGAAAAACCGGCAGGGGGCGATCACCGGTGAACGATTCGATCCCTTCCAACGAGTAGGTATTTATATTCCCGGCGGCACGGCGCCGCTGGTGTCCACGGCTGTCATGACCTGCACGCTCGCCGAGGCTGCGGGTGTGCCGGAGATCATTGCGGTGACTCCCGCCGGGCCTGATGGAAAGGTGCATCCTGCCTTGCTGGCTGCCCTTTCCCGTTGCGGCGCGACGGAGATTTATCGTGTCGGCGGAGCCCAAGCCATCGCCGCACTGGCGCATGGCACGAAGACGATTCTTCCCGTGCAGAAAATTTTCGGCCCCGGCAATTCCTATGTCGTCGAGGCCAAACGCCAGGTCTTCGGCAAAGTCGCCATCGATCTTCTTCCCGGCCCGAGCGAGGTGCTTGTGATCGCCGACAAGACGGCGAAGCCCGATTGGGTTGCTGCCGATCTTTTGGCACAGGCCGAGCATGGTCACGGCAGCCAGGCGATTCTGGTCACGGATTCCGAAAAAATTCTCACTGGTGTCGAAAAGGCCGTTGAAAAACAGACCAAACTTTCCAAGCGTCCCGCCGAACTCGCCAAGGCACTCAAAAACACGAAGCTCATCCTCGTCGAGGACATGGAGGCCGCCATTCGAATCGCGAATGAATACGCCTCCGAGCATGTCGCCATCGCCACCGAGGCGCCGGGCGAAATCGCCCTCCAACTCCGCACCTCGGGAGCGATCTTTCTCGGTGGCTTGTCACCGGTTGTCGGAGGCGACTTTTTGGCGGGGCCCAGCCACGAGCTTCCCACGGGCGGGGCCGGTCGGTCCTTTGCCGGTCTCACAGCGGACCAGTTTCAGCGCCGCACAAGCGTCGTTATGTTTGACGAGGACTCCCTGCGCGCCTCCCTGCCGCATATTGAAACCTTCAGCGCCATCGAGGGCCTCGACGCCCACGGCCGATCCGCTTCCATCCGCCTCAAAAAGTGATCTGGAAAATCCGCGATCGCGAAATCGACCTCTCGCGGCGCGCACGGGTGATGGGCATCATCAATGCCACGCTGGATTCCTTTTCGGATGGCGGTTCGTTTTTGAATCCCCAGGCAGCCTTGGCTCATGGTCTGCAAATGGTGGCCGAGGGCGCCGAAATCCTCGATATCGGCGGCGAGTCCACGCGTCCCGGCGCGCAGAGCGTCGAGGCGGATGAGGAAATCCGTCGCGTGCTGCCGATCATTCAAGCCCTGCGACGGGAAAGTCAGGTTCTGCTTTCCATCGACACCTCCAAGGCTGCTGTTGCCCAGGCGGCGTTGGATGCCGGAGCGGACATCATCAACGATGTCACCGGTCTGCGCGGGGATCCCGAAATGCCGGCGCTCGCGGCGTCCACCAGCGCGGGAGTGGTCATCATGCACATGCAGGGCCAACCGCGCACGATGCAACTCGCGCCGACATACGATGATGTCGTCGAGGAAGTGGGGAATTTTTTTCGACAGGCCATCGAGCGCTCGGTAGCGTGCGGCATCGACCCGATGCGCATCGCACTCGACCCAGGAATTGGATTTGGAAAAACGCCCGAGCACAATCGCAGGCTGCTGGCGGAGCTTTCGGCGTTCCTTGAGTTTGGGCGTCCGCTCCTCGTCGGAGTCTCCCGCAAATCCTTTCTCGGCTGGCTTGCGGGATCGTCTGCGATGGATGACCGCTTCTGGCCAGGCGTCGCTCTCACCTCGCTCTGCCGCGAGCGCGGTGCACGACTCCTGCGCGTCCACGATGTCAAACCCCACACGGAGGCGCTTCGGATGACCGAGGCGATATTGGGCGATGTTTGAGCAGGCCGTGGCTTTTTTGCAGGAGCAGTGGACCTCCGGCATCGAGATAGTGATTCTCGCTGCGGTCATCTACTACATTTACCTCTACTTACGAGGAACCCACGGGGCGCGGATTCTGCTCGGTCTGGCTCTGGTTTTCCTTACGCTCACGCTGGTTTCCCAGTTGCTGAACCTGGAGGTCATCGGCTGGCTTTTGCGGAGCATTTCTGTCTTCTTGGCGATCGCGCTGGTCGTCATTTTCCAGCCCGAATTGCGCCGCGCGCTCACAGAACTCGGGAGTCACCGATTTTTTACCTCCGCCTCCCAGGAGTCCGAGACCATCGAGCTCATCACGGATGCCGTTTTCGAACTTTCCAGCAAGGGCTTCGGCGCGCTTATCGCTATCGAGCGCGAAATCAGTCTCAAAACCATCGTAGAAACCGGCGTCGCGCTGGATGCAAAGTTTTCAAAAGAACTCGCCCTCACTGTTTTTCATCCCAAGACCGTTCTGCACGATGGCGGCATGATCGTCAGCGGTGATCGCATCGTGGCTGCGGCGTGTATTTTCCCCCTCTCCCAGCGCGAAGACCTCGACCGCAACCTCGGCCTGCGCCACCGCGCAGGCCTTGGTCTGGGCGACGAATCGGATGCCGTTTCGCTCGTCGTCTCAGAGGAGACCGGGCAGGTTTCGATTTGTCACAGTGGCAAAATCGAACGAAATTTGAGCGTGGAAAAATTCCGCCAGCGGCTCAGCCAGCTTCTTTTAGACGAAAAGTATGAAAGCGATCCTTCTCAACAATTGGAAAATCAAACTCACAAGCCTTCTTCTGGCCTTCGCCCTTTGGTTTCTCATCAAGCAGAACGTCAGTCGGAATCCCGTCCGGCTTGATCTCCTGAAGCCCTCCACCGCCAAGCTTCAGTAACCCGGAAACCACATCACAAAATGAGCAATAATCGCAAACTTTTCGGAACCGATGGCATTCGCGGCGTCGCAAATATCGAGCCCGTCACTGCCGAGACCGCACTGAAACTCGGCCGAGCCGCCGCCCATGTCTTTGCAGAAGCCCGCGCCTCCTCGCGCAGCGGCCGCTTGAGAGTCGTCATCGGCAAGGACACCCGACTCTCCGGTTACATGCTGGAAAATGCCATCGTCGCCGGCCTGACCTCGCTCGGCGCCGACGCCCTCCTCATCGGCCCCTTGCCAACGCCCGGCGTGGCCTATATCACCCGCTCGCTGCGCGCCGATGCGGGCATCGTCCTTTCAGCCTCCCACAATCCTTACGAGGACAACGGCATCAAATTTTTCCGTCATGATGGCTTCAAACTCGACGATGAAATCGAAGCGCGCATCGAGCATCTCGTCTTCAGCGGAGAGATCGAAAACATTCGACCGACCGCCACAAAAATCGGCAAGGCCCTCCGCATCGACGACGCGCTCGGCCGCTATGTTGAATTCGCCAAGCAGAGCTTTCCCCGCCATCTCACACTCGAGTCGCTCCGCATCGCGCTCGATTGCGCGAACGGCGCGGCCTACAAAACCAGCCCCTGCATCCTGCGCGAACTCGGTGCCGATCTGGTCGTAATCAACAACCATCCGAACGGGACAAACATCAACACCCACTGCGGCAGCACCCATCCCGAGCAAATCCAAAAGCTCACCCGCGAGTGCAAGGCGCACATCGGAATCACCCACGATGGCGATGCAGACCGCGTCCTGCTCTGTGACGAAAATGGCGAGTTGGTCGACGGTGACGAGATCATGGCGATCGCGGCAGTCGATTACCTCCAGCGCGGCTGCCTCGAAGGCGGAACCTTAGTTTCCACCGTCATGAGCAACTTCGGCCTCGATGAAACCCTCGAAGCCAACGGTGGAAAAATCCTCCGCACCAAAGTCGGCGACCGCTATGTCATCGAAGCCATGCTCCGCGATGGACACAATGTCGGCGGCGAGCAGAGCGGACACATGATCTTCCGCGACTACGCCACCACAGGCGACGGCATCGTCAGCGCACTCCAGATCCTGCGCGTCATGATCGAAACCGGCAAACCGCTCAGCGAACTCAAAAAAGTTCTCAAAAAATATCCTCAGGCCCAGCGCAACCTCCGCGTCAAAGACAAGCCGCCACTCGAGACCCTGCCGCAAATCCAAACTCTCCTCGCCGAAGCCGAGTCCTCACTCAACGGCAAAGGCCGCGTCCTGCTCCGCTACTCCGGCACCGAACCCAAAGTCCGCCTCCTCATCGAAGGCCGCGAACAGGAACTCATCGACACCCACGCCGATCGCATCGCCGAAGCCCTTAAAATCGAAATCGGCGAG
>JBIIUB010000143.1:0-3847 GCA_044340205.1 Terrimicrobiaceae bacterium | reverse complement strand
GAATCGAGTGGATCATCGAGTCCGGAGTTTCGGAAGTGATCGATTTGCTGGTTTTGCGAATGCGGCGGAAGCGTTTGTAAATCCGCTCGCCAGCGACCTCCAGAATTGGACGCGCGGAGTTCGGGGAGGGCTCGATCGAATGCGAGGAGGCCCACGCATCCTGGAGGGTCGCGATTTGGTTTTTGTAGGAGGCGGAACTCAAGAAATCGGCAACTTGCGCGGCCTCGACCTCGCGCTCTGTCCGGAGTGCGTTGAAGAAGGATTCCAGACCCCCGCGAAGCTCCTCGGGGAGCATGTTTTCAAGACGACGGCGCGAGAGGAGATAGACATCGAAATCGCGCAGCGCATTGGTTCTGCGGCAGAGGTCTCCGATTTGTTTCTTCCATGCTTCGGTGAGGTGCTCGGGGAAAACGCCTTTCATCTGACCTGTCACCGAGCGGAGTTTGCGGAGCGAAACGCGGTAGTCGTGGAGAAATTCCGTGTCGATGTCCTTGATGATGCCTTCCTCGTTCCAGCGGGCGATGGAGAGTAGGCTACTGAAAATTTCCAGCAGGACGGTGCGGGCATGCGTCTCGGGAGCAAAGGCGAGCCGCAGTTTCAGCGAGTAGGGCGACGGGCGCACTCGGCAGAGTTTGTAGGCTTCCTGGACAAGATTCTCGTGGGTCGGACGACAACCGGCGTCCGCCAAAGCCTGAACAAGCGTTCCCATGTCGAATTTCACGCCTGTGACAGGAAGGACTTCGACCAGGGTTGTCCGAACTTTTCGCGATCTTGCGGTCGCAATCCGGCACACCGCAAGGCGGAAGACAATCCGGCGCGATGCATCATGGGCCTCGAAAAAATCCCGCTGCAAATGCACCGAAGCCGTCTTGCGCAACGCGCGGATATCCGTCAAGTCACCCAGTTGCGTGCGCAGCGGCCCCTCTGGAAAATCCTCCGCGAATTTTGGGGTTTGCGGGGTATCGGCTGATCGAAACAACCCGTCACCCGCTTGGAGCGTCCATCCATTTTCGTTCGCCAGAATGGCGTTGCCGAACCAGAGGCTCCACACATGGGTGTCGTAAAAATCGCATTGGCTCGATTCCGACTCGATCCTCCGGAGGCTCAGGCTCGGGAAGGTGCGGGGTTTGATTTCAAAGGAGCCCTTGCAAACAAAATGATGCACAGCGGCGGCATCCGGCGCGGATTCGTCGGGAGCTGTGTGGAATGGAATTTCCGGTTTCAACAAAGGGAAATCAAATGTCGCAGGTTGGGTTTTGCAATGGGGGTGAAGTGCTCTGAGGGTGGTCAGTAAACCTCGGGAACCCACATTTCCTTGGGGACATCATGCCGGTGGTAGTCCGGATGGTGGATTCGCGCGGGAAGTGTGATCGGGGCGTGTGGAACGGCTTCGTAGGGGACTTGGCTGAGAAAGTGCGAGATGCAGTTCAAACGGGCCTTCTTTTTATCCACCGCATGGACGACCCACCATGGAGCCTCGGGAATGCTCGTGCGCTGGAGCATGACCTCCTTGGCTTTGGTATAGTCCTCCCAGCGTGTGCGCGATTCGAGGTCCATCGGGCTGAGTTTCCACTGCTTCAGGGGATCTTGGATGCGTGCGTTGAAGCGGAATTCCTGCTCGGCGTCTGTGATTGAGAACCAGTATTTGATAAGTTGGATTCCGGAGCGCACGAGCATTTTTTCAAACTCCGGCACATCGTTGAAAAATTGCCCGTATTCCTCGACAGAGCAGAAGCCCATGACCCGCTCCACGCCGGCGCGGTTATACCAGCTGCGGTCGAAGAGAACGATTTCACCCGCCGCCGGAAGGTGCGCGACATAGCGCTGGAAATACCACTGCGTCCGTTCGCGACTGTTCGGGGCAGGCAGCGCGGCCACGCGGCAGACGCGCGGGTTCATCCGTTGGGAAATGCGCTTGATGACTCCGCCTTTGCCTGCGGCGTCGCGGCCTTCGAATATGATGACGATCTTTTTCCCTGTTTTGACGACCCAGTCCTGGAGCTTCACCAACTCACTCTGGAGGCGGAAGAGTTCGCGGAAATAGGTTTGGCGGAAGGCGTGGTCGGGTGATGACGATTTCGCATTGCCGGCCCCGGGGCCGACTGTCTCCTCCAGCTCGAGTTCCAATTCCTCGTCCAGATTGTCGAGGATTTCTCTGCGGATTCGTTGGTGAAGGTCGTCGGGTTCTTTTGTCATGATGGGATTTTCTTTCTCACCTTCCGGACCGTCCACAATCTGCCGCTTGTGAACTTTTCGTGACACAAGCGGAGCGATGGCGGTCAGACGCCCGGCGGGCGCTGGCTCGAAAAACCTGCAGCCGTCTCGTAGGCGTCGGCTATTCCCAGCAGGCGGGTTTCATCTAGCGCCTTGCCGAGGAATTGCAGGCCGACAGGAAGCCTTGAGCCGCCCTCTTCCACGAATCCGCACGGCACACTGATGCCGCAAATTCCGGCGAGGTTGGTCGCGATGGTGAAAATATCCGCCAAATACATGCGGAGCGGGTCATCCACGCGCTCGCCGATCTTGAAGGCCGCATCGGGCGAGGTTGGACAGATGAGGGCGTCGACTTTTTCAAAGGCTTTCGTGAAATCCTGCCGGATGAGCGTGCGAACCTTCTGAGCGCGCAGGTAGTAGGCATCGTAATAGCCGCTCGAGAGAACATAGGTGCCGAGAATGATGCGGCGTTTGACTTCGCTGCCGAAGCCCTCCTCGCGAGAGCGCATGTAGTGATCGAGTAGGTCGCGGGGATTCTTAGCGCGGTGGCCGTAGCGCACGCCGTCGAAGCGGGCGAGGTTCGCCGAGGCCTCGGCGGTGGCAATGATGTAATAAACCCCCACGGCATACGAGGTGTGAGGCAGCGAAACTTCGATGATCTCCGCGCCGAGTTCCTTGCAGCGTTGGATGGCCGCCTCGACTTGCGAGCGGACACTTGGGTTCATGCCGTCTACGAAATACTCCTTCGGAACGCCCAGCTTCACGCCTTTCAAGTCGCCGCCGAGCTTCGCGGTGAAATCCTCCGCCGGAAGGTCGAGTGATGTCGAGTCGTGCGAGTCCTTGCCGGTGATGACATTTAAAAGCGAGGCGCAATCCCGCGTGGTGCGGGCAATCGGGCCGATCTGGTCGAGGGATGATGCGAAAGCGACGAGTCCGTAGCGCGACACGCGGCCGTAGCTGGGCTTGAGGCCGACCACGCCGCAGAGCGCGGCCGGTTGGCGGATCGAGCCGCCCGTGTCGCTGCCGAGAGTGGCAAACGCCTCGCGGGCCGCGACCGATGCCGCCGAGCCGCCACTCGAGCCGCCTGGAATGCGTGTGGTATCCCACGGATTGCGGGTCTTTTTGTAAGCAGAGTTTTCGGTGGAAGAGCCCATGGCGAACTCGTCCATGTTCAACCGTCCGTAGGGAATTGCTCCCGCTGCGCGAAGCTTTGCGATCACGGTCGCGTCGTAGGGCGATTTGAATCCGGCGAGCATTTTGGAGGAGCAGGTGCAGGATTCTCCGAGCACATTGATGGCGTCCTTGATGCCGATGGGAACGCCGCCGAGCGGGAGGTTGATGTCCGCTTTCTCCGCAGCGGCGAGGGCCGTTTCGAAATCGCGGGAAAGGTAGGCGTCGATTGAGGGATCCACGGCGGCAATGCGGCTCTCAAGGGCGCGCAGGGCATCGGCGGGGGTGAAGTCTCCACGGCGGAAACCGGCTTGGAGTTCGGAAATGCTGAGATCGGTGAGTTCGCTCATTTTATTCAATCACTTTGGTCACCACGACGAGGTTGTTTGCAGAGTGCGGCGCATTGGCGAGCGCCGCCTCGCGGGTCAGGCCTGGATGGGAAACATCCTCGCGGAGGACATTG
>JBIIUB010000142.1:0-3848 GCA_044340205.1 Terrimicrobiaceae bacterium | reverse complement strand
CGGGAAGTAACTTGAACAACCTGCGCGAGGCGGAACACTCTATAGCCTCTGGGCTCGAATTGATCGAACCGCACGGCGAAATTATCGCGCTAATCGGTTGGTATCGCACCAAGGCAATTGCGGATTTTTGCATCAAGAAGGCGGGCATTTTCTATTGGCGGCTGGAGGACAAGAACGGGATTCCGGAGCGGATCGATCCCAAGGCAAAAACCGCGCAGTGGGTCATTCCCTACAACAACGGCAAGTGGTGCGGGATGCGCTTGAAAGTCGAGCGGTATGAAGAAATGAGCCGTGAGCAACTCGCGGCACTGGCCGCCTCACATGGGAAAAGTCCGGTGGGGCTCCCCGGCGGCGGCGCAAAGAAATATGGCGTCCTACTTTTGGCTCGGGTTCAAAAAACCGACATCTTCAACTCCCAGCAAATCGACAAACTCAACGGCGTGAAATTCGGGCGGGTAGGTGATACGCAAATCCATCTGGAAGATTTCATCCGAAACGGGCACCGACCGCTTTGCCTGCCTCACGCGAGCATTTTCCAGTCCACGTCAAAATCCGCCGACTCCCCCATCGACTCGGGGGTTCCCGATTTAAGCACCGCAGTATGAACAAGCCTGCAAAACGGGCAGGCATTTCTTCGAATGCCTGCCGCGAGGGAGCGGAAATCCGGTTTCCGGAACCGGATGGGGGTCTTGCGGAAGCGCAGCGGCGGGATGCGGAGATCAGACAACGACTGTCTTCCTAATTTCTGAAATTGAGGAAGCTATCGACATTGACAGCGCAAGAAGCGAAGGGATCGGTCCCGCACAATGGCGCATTTTGCGAATAAAAGGCTATCCGCAGAGCACAAAATCCCAGCCAATTTTTCCATAGCAACCACGACCCCTGACTGGAGGAGCTTGCGGATCGAAAAGAGCACCCGCCGCTGATTTTTTCAACTGCCTGGGTGCAAGAAATCCGAAGAAAATGCGCCTACGCATGCATTGCTGACATATGGACAAATGGCAATAAGTCCATATGTCACTGCCCGGTTTCCCAGAGTGCGAAATAGCTCTCGTGCTTGTGGAGGAGTCAATCGCGAGATTCACCTGCCGCGTGTGACTCGTTACCAGCAACTCGCCACAGTGCCCACTCCGCCATCCCCATTTCGCATTTTCAATTTGATTTCTGTTTGCAAAGCCTCCTTTTTGAGATGATGAGTTGTGATTATCGATGACACAAAAAATCCAACAACTCGCCCAAGTGCGATTGAATCAGCCATCGCGCACATCGAGCGAAGCCTATGCCCAAATGGAACGGGCCATGAGGGCATCCCAGAAGGTGAGCGAGCTGGATATGAGTGGCGTGCGATCTTCCGTTGGGCTGAGAGAGAAAGCCTCGTCATCCCGCCGTAGTTAGCCCCGGAGCGCATCGGCGGGCGGGAACATGATTTGACTTTCCTGCCACTTGAGCGCCGTTGGAGGAAGTTCACCAAACCGGATGGTTGCGGACTCATGGTAGATTTTGTCGATGGATGTCCGTTATTGCTGCCAGGCACTCCCTTGCAATATCTCAAGCGCCTGCAACTCCAGAACAGCTTCTGGGGCGATGATATCCGGCTTGAAGGCGTGCAAATCATGGTGCCCGGCGCAAAGATTGTTACGAACCAACCTGATGTGAAAGGGGAAGCGCCGACGCAGGATTTTTTGAACGATTATTTGTGCGGCGAATTTGGTTTCCGAAAATTGAAAATCCCTCCGATGGGCTACTATAAATCCCATTCCTACCTCCACGGGCGTTTTGCCATGTTTGATGTGCACCCGGCAAATTTCGTTCAGGTCTCGTCCAAGGTCGTCCTGCCGATTGATGTGATTATGATGGAGTGTGAAGGGGTTGAACTTGCCGCACTGGAAGCCGCGCTTTGATTGTCCAATCCGCAATCTGTTTCAGGATTTGGCACCGGCACGCGTTACCAGCATCAGAATGCTCGAAAATCAGGCGGCTTGGAGTTTCTCGACGCGCACATGGGCGTTGTAGTCGGGCACTCCGCCGTGGGCGTCTACCACGCCTTTGCGGATGATGTTGTTACCCTCGGGCCAATGGACCTGCAAATTCCCCTGGGCGATCGGCGCGCAGTGCACGCGGCCTTCATAGCGTCCCAGTGTATTCACAAGGGCGATGCGGTCGCCGGTCACAACATGCAAACGCGCCGCATCCTCGGAGCTCATTAGGATAGCATCACGCGGAGCGTTGTTGAGGGGATCGATCTCGGCGTAGATGAGTGTGTTGAATTGCTTGCCCCTCCGGGTGCTGACATGAAATTCGCCCGGTTGGCGGTGGAGCGGGGGAAGCGAAACATTGCGGAAATGGCCCCGGCCATCTGTCGTTGGAAACTGGCCGTCGGCGCACAGGTGCGGGCCGCCGTATTGAAAGGCATCACCGGTCTTCCTGAGGTGCTGGACTCCATCGTAGAAGGGGACGACCCGCGCAATTTCCTCGCGCATTTTCCAACCTGTCTCGCAGCCGAAGAGTGATGCTTTTTCGGGATAGGCCGCCAGCGCGAGGTCGCGCAGGATTTTCCATTCCGCCTTGGCCTCGCCGACCTGACGAGGAATTTCCGGGGTGAACATGACGCGTCGCTCGGTGCTCGTCTCCATGCCCCCGTCGTCCTGTTCATATCGGGTCTTGGCTGGCAACAAAAAGACCGCTTCTTGCGTTGGTATGAACATCTGATCGGTGAGGATGATGTCCTGGTGCACACGCACCGGCACTCGACTCATCGCCTCCCGCACATAGTCCGGCTCTGGCAGGGTGCGGAGGAAATTTCCACCCAAGCAGTAAAAGACATCAAGCTCGCCGCGTTCGCAGGCCTCGACCATTTCGGTCGCAGGCATTCCAGGCCAATCGGGCACGGGGAAGCCGTATTCCTTTGAGAGTTTTTCGGCGTTTTCGGGAGTGATCGATTTGTTGCCGGGAAAAGCGGTGGCATAGGCTCCCATCTCGGCGCCGCCTTGCACCGAGGAATGGCCGCGGATCGGCATGACGCCGTTTTTGTCGCGGCCGATGTAGCCCCGCGCCAGAGCGAGATTGAGAATTGTCTGAACCCCGTCGCCGCCGAACGGATGCTGGGTGATGCCCATGCTCCAGACGAGAACGGCGTTTTTTGCATCGCGGATGAGTTCGGCAAATTCACGCATGGAGGCGCGGTCGAGTCCGGCGTCTTTTTCCAGCGCCTCCCAGTCCATCGACGCCACATGGGCCTTCAGTTCCTCGAATCCCGTCGTGTGCTGGTCGATGAAGTTTTGATTAACCCATCCCTCGGCGAAGAGGATTTTCATCACGCCCGAGAGGAACGCAATGTCACCGCCCTGGCTCACTGGGAACCAGTAGTCGGCGATGTTCGTGCCGAAGAGCGCGGAGTCGGCATTTGAGGGGACCCAATACTTTTTCATGCCGGGCTCGAAGTAGGGATTCACCAGAACGATTTTCGTCCCGAGTTTTTTGGATTCGTGCAGATATTTTGTGGAAACTGGTTGGTCGTTGGCGGGGTTTGAGCCGAAAAAAATCACGAGGTCGGTCCCATACCAATCCTTGTAGCTGCAGGTCGTGGCGGCCACGCCGAGCGCCTCTTTCATGGCCGCGCCAGAGGGCGAGTGGCAAATGCGGGCCGCGTTGTCCACATGGTTGGTGCCGAGGAATCGGGCGGCTTTCTGTGCCATGTAATAAATCTCATTCGTCACGCCCCGGGCCGTCACAAAAAACGCCATCCGGCGCGGATCGGTGGCTCGCAGCTTCGCCCCGAGGCGCTTATTCACCTCATCCCACGAAATGCGGCGAAATCCCGGCGCGCCCTTTTCGCGGACCATGGGATA
>JBIIUB010000041.1:0-22980 GCA_044340205.1 Terrimicrobiaceae bacterium | reverse complement strand
GCTTCAGGGCTCTATCGATGGGTTCGCCTTTTCGAACGATTATTTCCGGCATAAATTCACCTACTTTCTAAAAAAATGGACGCGTAGGGTATGCAACCCATTCCGTGGCGTCAAGAGGTCGTTTTCAAGCGTTTTGTGAATCGCTCCTTGCCCGCCGCCGCCCCTTCCCCTCAGACTCGCCCCCTTTATGAGCCGCCACGATAACCGCCAACCGCACGAAATCCGTCCCGTCACACTCGAAAAAGGCATTGCCCCGCACGCCCAGGGATCCGTGCTCGTCTCCTTCGGCAACACCAAGGTCATTTGCGCCGCCACCATCGAAGAGACCGTGCCGCGTTGGATGAAAGAACAAAACAAAACCGGCGGCTGGATTACCGCCGAATACTCCATGCTCCCCTACTCCACCCTCACTCGCAAACAACGCGACTCGGCACGCGGACGCACCGATGGACGCAGCACCGAGATTCAACGCCTCATCGGCCGGTCCCTCCGCGCCGTCGTCGACCTCGAAAAACTCGGCCAGCGCACGCTCTGGGTGGATTGCGATGTCCTGCAAGCGGATGGCGGCACGCGCACAGCCGCCATCACCGGAGCATCTGTCGCGGTGGAACTCGCCGGGCAATGGCTGGTTCAACAAGGAAAAATCAAGGAACTCCCCGTCAAAAACCGCGTCGCCGCAGTGAGCGTGGGCATCGTGAACGACCAAGTCCTCGTCGACCTCGACTACATCGAAGACCGCGATGCCAGCGTCGATATGAATGTCGTCATGACCGACAAACTCGACTTCGTGGAACTTCAAGGCAGCGGCGAAGAAAATGTCTTCAGCCCCGCCCAACTCGAGCAAATGGTCGCCGCCGCCCGGGGAGGCATAACCCGCCTGCTCGAAATCCAAAAAACCGCCACAACCTGAAGCCGGTGCGGCAGCACCTCGTCAATTTTTGGTAGGGACGCCGCGCCGCCGGGGTCCCAAGCTTCAGGCGCGAAGACGCCGTTTCTGGATGCAAAGGCGGCTCTCGCCGCGCAAGTCGGACGGCGACGGCGCGCCTTTCCCTACCTCGGGCAAACAAACGCGCTGACGCGCGAGCAGCGGTGCGGCAGCACCCCTCGTAATTTTTTGGTAGGGACGCCACGCCGCCGGGGTCCCAAACTTCAGGCGCGAAGACGCCGTTGCTGGATGCAAAGGCGGCTCACGCCGCACAAGTCGGACGGCGACGGCGCGCCTTCCCTACCTCGGGCAAACGATCGCGCTACCGCGCGAGCAGCGGTGCGGCAGCACCCTCGTGAATTTTTGGTAGGGACGCCGCGCCGCCGGGCTCCCAAGCTTCAGGCGCGAAGACGCCGTTGCTGGATACAAAGGCGGCTCTCGCCGCACAAGTCGGACGGCGACGGCGCGCCAATCTTCACGCCGTAATCCTGAAGGCGGATCCCTACCTCGGGCAAACGATCGCGCTAACGCGCAAGCAGCGGTGCGGTAGCACCCTCGTGAATTTTGGGTAGGGACGCCGCGCCGCCGGGGTCCCAAGCTTCAGGCGCGCAGCGCCGTTGCTGGTTACAAATCCAAAAAAAAAAATTGCCCTCCTCGTGCCGTTCCGGAGCAGTTCCCGTTCCCTAATGATAGGGTGGATGACCGCGTTACCGGCAATCAGACGTCCAATGAAGGCCTGTCATCTCGCCGGGCGCCAAGCCTCCGGGATTTTATTCAACATAGGTCCGGGACTTCGCTCCGTTTAATCGCGAACACAGAAGGGCAAATTTGTTGCGGCCGGAGCCGCGAAAATTTTTCTGTTTTTTGGAAAGATCTATTCTCGAAAATCCACGCCCAGCTTCTCTCGCAGGGAGACCTTGATTCGGTCAGCTGCAGCTTGAATTTCCTCTGTGGTGAGGGTTCTCTCGGGGCTGCGGAAAGTCAAGGAAATGGCCATCGATTTTTTGTCGGACGGGATTTTTTCGCCCTTCGGATCGGTGAAGAGATCGAAAAGGCGGACGGATTCGAGGAGGGGTTCTTTGAGTGTCTCGATGAGCGACCTCACTTCGCCGTAGGGCAATGCCAACGGTGCCACGAAGGCGATGTCACGGGCGGAACCTGGAAACTTCGCAAGGGCGGCGACTTGGGTCTTCGTGGAGGCTGCCGCGCGCCAGATGTCGAGGTCGAACTCGGCAGAGAGGAGCGGAGTGGAAGTTCCTATTTCGCGGGCCACGGCAGGAGTCAGTTGACCAACGACGCCGATTTTTTTGCCATTCAGAAAAACATCCGCGCAGGCTCCAAACGGGGCCACGGGAACCAGTGAGGGAACGATATCCTGTTCAAGCAGGCATGCGAGTTGGCGCACGACGCCGGTGAGGTCAAAGACATCCCACGAGCGCTCCGCCCCACCGCGCCAGCTTGACTCGTGGCGTTCGCCAGTGAGCACGATGGCGAGGCGTTGTCCCTCGCCATCAGGCTGGAACACACGACCGCACTCGAAGAGGGCAATGGATTTCGCACCTTGATCGAGGTTGCGGCGGAGGGCCGAAAGTAATCCTGGAACAAGGCTGTTGCGGAGTTGCGACTGGTCATCGCCGAAGGGATTTTTGAGAGCCACGGCTTCGCCGAAATGCGAGACATCGGCAGCGGAAACGAGCGTGCTGGTGCGGGCCTCGTGGAAACCCATTCCGGCGAGACTGCGGCGGAGGTTCATCGCGAAATCGTAGGCGTCGTCGGCATCCGAGCTCGCGGCGAAGGGGCCTTGCGCGAGAGATGGGATTTTTTCGATTCCCACAACGCGGGCGATTTCCTCGATGAGATCGGCTTCGCGACGGAGCTCGCGGCGGTAACCAGGAATGCTCCAGCGGGTTTCGTCACCGGCAGCGAGTTTTTCCAAACCGACACGGGCGAGGGCGGATTCGATCTCGGAATTCGAGAGCGAGATGCCAAGCAAATCGCGCACACGGCTGTGCCGCAGGGACACCTTGCCGCGCTCGGGGCATTTGCCTGAAACGAGGAGAGTGGGCTCGGCTGTGCCGCCAGCGACCTGCAGGATCAACTCGACAGCGCGGGCTGATGCGATTGCAACACCCTCGGGATTCACACCCCGCTCGAAGCGGTAGCTGGAATCACTGAAAAGGCCCAGCGCGCGCGAGGCGCGGCGAACACCCGAAGGCTCGAAGACGGCGCTTTCCAAAAGAATGTCGGTGGTGGACTCAGTGACACCACTTCCCTCGCCGCCCATGACACCTGCGAGGGCGGCGGGGCCGTTGTCGTCGGCGATGACCAACGAACCGGCCGGCAGCTTGTATTCACGGCCATCAAGGGCGCGGAAGGCTTCGCCCTCGGATGCAGAGCGCACTTGCAATGGACCGGAAATTTTTGCGGCATCGAAGGCGTGGAGCGGTTGGCCGAGCTCGAAGAGAACATAGTTTGTGATATCGACCACATTGTTCACCGAACGAAGCCCCACGGCCGCCAAGCGGTCGCGAAGCCATTGCGGGCTGGGGCCGACTTTGACGCCAGAGATGCGGCGCAGAGTGTAGAAGGCACATCCCTCGCCTTCGAGGCGCACCGAACCCTCGGCACTGGCAGTGGATGGAAGAACAGGCTCCGGCGCTTTGACGGGCAAACCGGTGAAAACTCCGATCTCGCGCGCGACACCGAGGTGACTGAGCCAATCGGAGCGGTTTGGAGTGATCTCGAGTTCCAAAATGGTCTCGGCGGGAAAGAGGTCTTTGATAGGCGTGCCCGGGGTGGTCTCAGGCGGCAGGATGAGAAGGCCATCGGAGTCCTCCGCGAGGCGGAGTTCCTTCGCGCTGCACATCATGCCCTCGCTCTCGACTCCGCGCAGCTTACCAGTCTTGATTTTGAAATCTCCCGGAAGAACGGCACCCGGAAGTGCCAGTGGGACCTTGTCTCCGACTTTGTAATTTTTGGCACCGCAAACAATCTGGCGCGGCTCGGGCGAACCGTCGTTCACTTTGCAGACGCTCAGGCGGTCGGCATTCGGGTGTTGGGTGGACTCAAGAATCTCGGCGGCGACGACATGGTCGATGGCGGCACCGCGCTGGTCGATGCCTGCGACTTCAAGCCCCGCGCGGCGCAGGAGGGTTTCCAATTCGGACGCCGGAAGTTGGCAATCCACATAATCACGCAGCCAGTTGATGGAAATTTTCACGACAGGATTAGAATTGTTTCAGGAAGCGCAGATCGTTTTCGACAAGCATACGGATGTCGGGAATGCGCGAGAGGTTCATGGCAAGACGCTCGAGGCCGAAGCCGAAGGCAAAGCCGCTGACTTTTTCGGGATCATAGACCCGGTCGCCACGGCGCTCGCAGATGGCCTCGAATACGGCGGGATCGACCATGCCGCAACCGGCGAGTTCCATCCAGTCGCCACCGAGAGCCTCGGTGCGGATGTCGATTTCGTAGCTCGGCTCGGTGAATGGGAAAAAATGCGGACGGAATTGAATGTCCGTGCCAGCGCCAAAAAGCTCGCGGAAGAAAAACTCCAGCGTGCCCTTGAGATCGGCGAGGCTGACTTTTTCGGCTACATAGAGGCCCTCCATTTGCGTGAACTGGGCGAGGTGCGTGGCATCCACTTCATCGCGGCGGTAAGCGGAACCGGGAGCAATAATGCGCACCGGTGGTGGCGTTGTTTCCATGACGCGAATCTGCACGCTCGAGGTGTGCGAGCGCAGGAGGCGGCCATCAGGGAGATAAAAAGTGTCCTGCTCGTTGCGCGCAGGATGGTCCGGCGGCGTGTTGAGCGCATCGAAGCAGTGCCACTCAGTCTCGATGTCAGGGCCATCGGCAATCGCAAACCCCATGCGGCGGAAACACCGCACGGCACGATCCATAAGCTGTGTGAGCGGATGCAAGGTGCCGGGCGAAGGAAAAGTGCCAGGCAGGGAGAGATCGAGCGAAGCAAAGGCGGCGAGGTCGGAGGCTTCAAGGAGGCGCTTTTGGGAATCCTCCAAAGCGGTCGTGACCGCAGCACGCAGGTCGTTGAGAAGTTTCCCGATGACGGGCCGCTCCTCCTTAGGCACATTGCGCATGCCCTCGCTGAGAGCAGTGATGGCACCGCTCTTGCCAAGGTATTTCAAACGGGCCGCCTCGAGGGAAGCGGCATCATGGGCCGAAGCGATGAGCTCAAGGGCCTCGGTGCGAAGGGCGTCAACTTGCTGTTGCATGGGAAAGAGGTTTAACCACCGAGGACACAGAGAGCACGGAGGAGGAAAAAGCGGGTGACGGTGTCATTGGGTGTTGGGCCTGATACGATTTATTTCAACAGAATTGCAGAATTTACAAAATAAGCGAACCTGCTTGCAAAGCGCGGACTGGCTCGGGCCTTGATTCTCTGGGCCCGCCTCTGATTTTCTCACCCAAATCGCAGCCCAAGAAAGACTTATTGGATGTAATAGGATCAATGTTAGAGCATTGCACAAGATTACTCTATTAAACCTTCCAGAGATATCACAGAGGAAGCGGAGCAATGTGCCCCGTCCTCTGTGTTCTCTGTGCGCTCTGTGGTCAATCCCGACGAACGGGCTTCGACGAATCAGGCTGCTTTTTTGTTATCGAGGGCGGTGCGGACTTTGTCCACGATCGCCTTGAAGGTCGGCTCGTCATTGATCGCGATGTCGGACAGGACTTTGCGGTCGAGCTCGATATTGGCGAATTTGAGGCCTTCGATGAAACGGCTGTAAGTGATACCTTCGGCGCGGACTGCGGCGCTGAGACGGGTGATCCACAGGGCGCGGAAGTTGCGCTTGCGGGTCTTGCGGTCACGGTAGGCCCAATATTTTCCCTTCATCTGCGCATCTTTTGCGTAGCGGAAGAGTTTGGAACGGCGGCCGCGATATCCTTTCGAGGCTGCTACGACGCGCTTGCGGCGCGCCCGGCTGGCTGGAGCGTTTGTGGCTCTTGGCATGTCATAAAACTCCGCGTTTGGCGCGGAGCCTCCTTGGAGCGGTTGTTTGTTCAGTTGAAATCCCCCGACTCACCGGCTCCGTGATCCTCAGGCAAACCCCGAGGCAGTCGAAGGGATTTTGGTTCAGCGCGCTTTAGTGGCTGAAAGGCAGGCAGGCCTTGATGCGGTCCACATCGGTCTCATCGACCACTGCGGATTTCGCCATGTGGCGTTTCTTGTTGGCGTTTTTGCTCGCCATCAGATGTCGCCGGGAAGCGTGGTTGCGAACAACCTTGCCGGTCCCGGTGACCTTGAAGCGCTTGGCCACGGATTTGCGCGTTTTGCTGCGTGCTATTGCTTTTGGCATTGGAAAAGGGGGAAGAAATTAGCAGGCGCAACTTTGGATGCAATGACAATTTTAGGATTTTTTGCGAGCGCGATGTTGCCATGGCAACTGTCGCTGTGCATCGTGCGCGGCCATGTTCATCGTGCATGGTTTGCCGCTCGGCCACTTTTTTCTCCAACTCGGCGTGATCCTGCTGGCTTGCCGTATTTGCTCGATGGCGATGCGCAAGGTCGGCCAACCGGCGATCATCGGGGAAATGATTGCGGGCATTGTGCTGGGCCCCTCACTTCTTGGAGCGCTGGCGCCGGGCGTGTCGGGATATCTTTTTCCAGCGGCCTCGAAGCCGATCCTCTTCGATGTCGCGCAGCTTGGGCTCTCCCTTTACATGTTTGTCGTTGGCTTGGAATTCCGGGGCGATCTCTTGCGTTCGCGCCTGCGCTCAGCGGCCTCGATTTCCTTTGCGGGAATGGCGGCACCGTTTGCGTTGGGCGCGCTGCTCTCGCTGTGGATCGGAGCGGAGGGCGGCTTTTACGGAGAGGGCATTTCGCAAGGCCTGGGCATGATTTTCACCGGTGCGGCGATGTGCGTCACAGCCTTTCCCATGCTGGCGCGGATCATCAAGGAACGGGGATTGGCGGGAACGACGGCCGGAACGCTGGCACTTGCGAGCGGTAGTATAGACGATGTTGCCGCATGGATTCTTCTGGCCGGAGTGATCGCCGCCGTAAGTGGAAATTTCCTGCTCGTGCTTTGGACGATTGGCGGAGCGGTCGCCTATGTGGTGTCCTGCC
Organism: Terrimicrobiaceae bacterium; assembly: GCA_044340205.1. GTDB lineage: Bacteria > Verrucomicrobiota > Verrucomicrobiia > Chthoniobacterales > Terrimicrobiaceae > UBA967. The sequence continues at coordinate 15,964 of JBIIUB010000041.1, read as the reverse complement.
GTTTCGTGGTGCCGCGATTTTTTTCCAAGGAGATGGAAAACGAAGCGGACTTCTCGCGAGGGATGTCCCTGTTGTTGATCCTGCTCGTGCTGGGTTCGTGGTTCACGGACAAAATCCAGCTCTACGCGGTATTCGGGGCATTCATCCTTGGCGTGTGCGTGCCTCGGGGGCCGCTCGCGGATCATGCGATTCGCAAGATCGGACCGCTTACGACACTGCTTTTGCTGCCGGTTTTTTTCACTTACTCGGGATTGAACACCCGCCTCGATCTTCTGAACTCTCTCACGGACTGGGCAATGGCCGGGGCCGTGGTGCTGGCGGCGGTGGCGGGCAAGATGGGAGCCTGCTACCTCGCTGCGCGGTGGTGCGGAGAGCCTCACAGCGACGCGCTCACAGTGGCCTCACTCATGAATGCCCGAGGCCTGATGGAGCTGATTCTCCTGAATATCGGGTTGCAGGCGGGAATCATAACCCCGCGATTTTTTACCATGATGGTTGTCATGGCAGTGGTAACAACACTCATGACAGCACCGCTTTTCGAATTCGCGCGGCGACGGGCGCGCGGGGAGTGATCAGCCTTCGATTTTTTCGATCACTACCAATTCGCCGCCGAAGGGAGTCTTGCCCCAGAGCGGGGTGACGCCAATTCCCAGGCCGCGATTCTTGAAAAAGGAAACCAATGCTCGACGATGGGGAAAATTGGCCTCTCCACCGCTGATCCAACCGCTGACGCGTGTCCACCACTCCTCCACAAGAGTCACGAGGTAACGCCAACCGGAATCCTTGAAGGTCGTGCGAAGAAGAATGAGCGAACCGGCCTCCGCCGCCTTGGCCAAGCGCTCCAGCATGAGCTTCTGCTCGGAAGAGGAAAGGTAGTGGAGAACATCAAACATGCAGACTGTCGCACCTTCGGGAATTTCCACCGACAAAGCATCGCGCACTTCAAAACCCACCTCCTCAAAACCAAAATACCTCATGGCCTCCTTGCCCAGATTCACCTTCCACGCGTTGGTATCGAAGCCCCGGTAGCGCTCGGTGAGTCCAGCCCCGCGCATCGAGATGCCGAGGAGGCCCAACCCGCAGCCAATATCCCATACGGGCTGCCGGCGAATGCTGATAAACTTCCAAGCCGTCTTGAAAACCGGATCCGAACTCATTTTTCCCACCACATAGCCGCGAAGCCATTTGGAACGGCCATAGGCTCGGGCGATCTGAAAAGCGGAAAATGAATCTGGCATGTGCTCAACTGAACTACAGACCCTTCAATACATCGGCATAGATACCCGAGGCAACGGAATCCTCACCACCACACAGAAGGCTCACTAAAATTCCTTTCGCCATGAGTGAACGCAGAGGAATTCACAGAGTGGCCAAAGTAGGGATGCGGTTGTTCTGGTGAAAGGCGTCGATCTTGGTCAAACATACAGTTGATGGTCACCAATAGGTTCGCTTCCGTGGAAAATTCGTCGACCCGGACGGACAGACCACTGCGCGACTCTCTGAGAGTCAACGCAGCCTACAGCTTATATCTGTTCAGCGCCTCTTGGCTCACCGCCTCCGTTCTTTTTAGATCCCCCACCCGCAGAAATAGCGCGGCCAGCCTTCAGGTGCGGCAAAAAATAAGCAGCCACAGCGCGAGATATCTCGACCGACTCGCACGCATGGGCTGCATCCACTGCGAATACGAGGGCTTCGAAGACTGCGCAGACTGGCGGGGTTCGCTCATCTGCGCCAACCACCCCTCGATCCTCGACGCGCTCCTGCTTTTTCAAAAATTCCCCAACGCGTGCTGCGTTGTCGGGACCAATCCATGGAAGCACCCGCTGTTCTCGATCCTGGCAAGACAGGCCGCTTTCATTCCCAGCCTCCCGGCGCTGGGCATGGTCAAGGAAACACGGCAAGTCATCGGCCAAGGCGGCAACATTATTGTCTTTCCCGAGGGCACCCGAACACGCGATGCCGCGTTAACGCGCTTCCAGGATGGATTCGCCCTCGCTGCCATCAAGAGCGGCGCGACCGTGCGCACGATTTTCATCGAATGCACGAGCCGATTTTTGGGGAAAGCCATCTCACTCCGAAGCCCGCTGGAAATGCCAATTCACTTCCGCCTTTCCACTGGGGATGTTTTTCGTCCCGGCCCCAGCGAAAGCGCGCGAGCCTTTAGCCATGCACTCGAGGAGTATTTCCGTGCAAAACTTGTGCGCGAAGGCGAAGCCATTCGCCGCAGAGACTCCCACGCATGAGCAGAATGCGACACCTCCAAGCCTATGCGGGCTACATGCTTGTCCTGCCCGCGTTGATTCGGAACTGCACATGGTTCGGCAGAGTCGAAAAATCCATCCCCGCGCATGGCAGGGAGCTGCTGCTCACGATTGATGACGGGCCGGATCCCAGACAGACACCGCAAATTTTAGACACCCTCGCCCAAGCGCAGGTGCGGGCCGTTTTTTTTGTGATCGGTAAAAAAGTGGAGGCCCATCCTTTGCTCTGCCGACGCATGGTTGAAGAAGGCCACTCCGTGCAAAACCACACCTACTCACATCCCTCAGCGACTTTTTGGTCAGCTGGACCCCGCCGTGCGATGCAGGAGATCGAGCGGTGCTCTCTGGCGATTCGTGAGGCAACCGGAAAAGCGCCCTATCAATTCCGCACGCCCGTGGGCATGGCCAATCCCTTTGTGCATCTCGCGGCAGAGTCGTGCGGGCTGAAGATGATAGGCTGGTCCGCCACGGGACATGATGGCATAGCACATGACCCCGGCCGCGTGGTGCACCGCATCCGCCAAAGCGCAACGCCCGGTGGTATCGTCCTGCTTCACGAAAGCCACCTGCGCAGCATGCAAGCAGGAGAGCGGGCTTGCACACTTTCTGAGCTTCTGAATACGCTGAAAGCAGATGGTTATATATTCACAGACAGGCTGGATGCAGGATCAGCTTGAGGTTCACACTCCCCACCTCTCCACCCACGCCTGACCCCATGGAAAGAGAAACATCCGTTGACATCCTCCGCTCCATGCTGGCCGAGAATGTAATGCTTAAAATTGATGTCGCCACTATTTCCGAGGACACGCCTCTATTCGGCGCCGAGGGCCTCGGGTTGGACTCTTTGGACGCCTTGCAAATCATCATCGCCGTGGAAAAAAAATACGGGATTTCGATTGGCGATGCCACCACGGCGCGGGATGCCCTGCAAAGCCTCGGCGTGCTCCGCGACTGGATCAACGCGCGGCTTGCCGCCGCGTAGTCGCCCAAGCTTGCGCCGCGATAGACGCCTTTTCGACTAATGCGACTCAAACATGTTTTGATTTTCGCGGGATTGTTGGCGCTTCTGACTGCGGCTTTGCGCACGAGGCATGGCAAGGATTACCGCGAGGCCAAGTTTTACAAAGCGCTCTATCGTCCGCATGCCTTTGAACTTGCGATTTCAGCGCGGCGTCTTGTCGGGAGGTCTCTCAGCATGTGGGTCGCCCGCCTCATCGGCACCGGCTATGCACTCACACATCCCAAAGTGCTTCGCGAAATTCAGGCAAACATCGCCCTGCTGAATCCGAGGAAAGCGACATGGGCAAACGCTGCGCGGGTGTGCATCCATCAGGCGCTGAACTTCCGCGAGTATGCGGAACTGGGTGCGAGCGATACCGGCGCCGCACTGGAAATGCTCGGATCAAAAAAAGGCATCGAACATATCGAGGACGCACGCAGCGACGGAAAGGGCTGCCTTTTCGTTACAGGCCACTTTGGTTTTTTTGAACTCGGGGGTCTTGTGATGTCCCAGATGGGCTATCCCATGACCACGCTCACACTGCCCGAGCCAACGACCGAGCTCACGCGTTGGCGTGCCGACTTCCGCAAACGCTGGGGCGTTGAAACCGTGGTGGTCGGGAACGACGCCTTCTCCGCTGTGGAAATAACGCGCAAGCTGCGAAGCGGCGCGATGATCGCCCTGCTCAGCGACCGTCCCTTCGACTCGAATACGGTGGATGTCGATCTTCCGCACGGCCGCATTCCCTTCTCCACCGCTCCAGTCCTGCTTTCGCTCCTCTCCGGCGCGCCCATCATCGCCGCCGGCATCTGGCGCCAACCGAATGGCCAATTCACCATCGAAGCCTCTGCACCGCTGCGCCCGCAGTGGTTGCCCGAGGGACGCGAGGCTACGCTCGCGCACTTCACGACCAGGCTCGCAAAGGAAGGACTCGTGCCTCTCTTCGCCCGCGCGCCAGAGCAATGGCACCACTACTCGCGACTCGAAAAATGAACAAACCACTCACTCCGCACGGGCCGGGATTCCGTTTTTTGGATACTTTTGAATGCCGCGATAACAAAGGCATCGGCACCTGGCATCTCAATCCGGAGCTGTGGTTTTTTAAAGACCACTTCCCCGGCAATCCGATTGCTCCTGCCGCGCTGCTCATGGAATTCGCCGCACAAACCGCAGGCGCGCTGTGGATGCAGGGCTGCGGGGAGCCTGATACGGCCTTGTTCGTGGCTTCGATTGATGCCATGCGCATCCAAAGCGCAGCGCTCCCGGACGAGACCCTGACCACCACGACCACTCTTGTGAGAGAACTCGGTCCGCTCGCCCAATTCGAATTCGAAATCACCACCGGTCCTCGCCCCGTGGCACGGGGGAGGATCACACTCAGCCGCCAACTCGCCCGTCCCAAGCCAGGTTAGAGGGAAAGGCGCTGCAGCACGAAAGAGGGGAGCATGGTCGTCTCGACCGTGCAGGCTACAGGCGAGGGCAGGTCATAGACGAGCTTGCCTCGCCGACCGAGAGAAATGGGACAGGCCAGAGGATGTCCCTCCAAGGCAAACGATCGCGCTGCCGCGCGAGCAGCGGTGCGACAGCACCTCGTAAAAATTGGTAGGGATGCCGCGCCGCCGGTGTCCCAAACTTCAGGCGCGAACGCGCCGTTTCTGGATACAAAGGCGGCTCTCGCCGCGAAAATCGGACGGCGGCGGCGCGCCTTCCCTACCTTTGAGGGAACGTTCGCGCTGCCGCGCGGAATCTGACTAGGAGGCATCTTGTAAAAATCGCCCTCGATTGAACGAATTTGGCGTTTCCACCTGCCGTGAGCGGCGGCTAATTTGGCAAAGTGAATTCACGCGAGGATGTCGTCATTACCGGTTGGGGCTGCGTGTCGCCACTCGGCGGCGATACACCCACAACTTGGGCCGCCCTGATGCGTGGCGAGTCGGCCAGAGGAGAGATCACTTGTATTCCTGTCGAGGGATGTCGCGTCACGCAGGGCGCCGAGGCGCAACTGCCGGAATTGATGGGAGTCTCCAAAAAGGAAGTATCCCGTCTCAGCCGCGCCTCGCGTCTGGCTATTCCCGCAGCCAGACAGGCGATGGCTGATGCCGGAATACTCAATGGCAACGGACGGAGTCTTTTTTCGAGGCTTGAACTTAGCATCAGCACGACGGCTTGTGGCATGGAGCATGGAGAAAATTTCCTGTGCGACATTTGGTCCGGCAACCCACGGCGTCTGGCGTCCAAAATTTCTCGCTATCCCGCGCATCAACAAATCGGCGACCTGCAGCAGCATCTCGGTTTTTCCGGTCCCTCCATGATCGTGTCGAATGCCTGCGCGAGCGGAGCGAACGCCATCGGCCATGCGGCAGATCTCCTTCGAGCAGGCTTTGCCGACATCGTTCTCGCTGGCGGCTACGAGGCGCTGTGCGAGTTGGTGTTTTGTGGTTTCGATTCGCTCCAGGCGCTGGATCCCGATCTGTGCAAGCCATTCGACCTCTATCGCCGTGGTCTTATGCTCGGCGAGGGAGCGGCATTTCTTGTCATGGAAACTTCGGCGCATGCGAACAAGCGAGGCGCAAAAATCAAAGGCCGCCTCGCGGGCTACGGGCATACGACGGACACGCACCACATCACCCAACCCGACCCCACAGGAGCCCCGCTCGAAGGCGCAATCCAATGCGCGCTGCAGCAGGCAGGGCTCAAACCCTCCGAAATCGGCTACCTCAACGCCCATGGCACCGCCACAGTCTTCAACGATGGGGCCGAGGCTGCGGCTTTTGCGCGGGTTTTTGGCGAAGATATCGCTGGTGTGCGCATCAGCTCCACAAAAGCAGCCATCGGCCACACGCTGGGCGCCGCAGGCACACTGGAGGCCGTCTTTGCGCTCGAGTGCCTTCGCACGGGCGACATTCCCCCGCAGATCAATTCCACAAATCCGATCCCCGAACTCGCCGCGTCTCTGGCGCAACCGGGGGATAAATTGACCAAGCCTGCTGTTCTCAGCGTCAATCTCGGCTTCGGTGGATCCAATGCCGCAGTGGTTTTCACCGCCGCATGAAAAATCCCGTTTCCATTCTCTCATTCGGCATTTCCTGCCCGGGCGGCACTTCCCCCGAAGCGCTGGAGGATTTTTCCAAATGGCCGATGGAATCCGTGCCCGAGGCCGGTGGACGCGGCCTTCACGAAGTCGCCCGCATCAACCTCTCAGCGGAACCCATGAACCGCTGGCGTATGAAGCCGAGGCTCCGCCGCGCGAGCCCGCTTTCGCATCACCTCATCGAGGCCATCGCGCAGACGCTTGAGGCCCGCCCTGACATTGACCCAGCCCGAGTGGGCGTGGTCGGCGCATTTTTCTTCGGGTGCCTGGAATATTCGGTGAGGTTTTACAAGGGTCTGAGCACCGATGGACGCCGCTTCGCAAGCCCCATTTTGTTTCCCGAGACTGTCGTCAACACACCGCTGAGCCATGTGGTAGCCGAACTCGGAATCCGCGGCCCCGTTTACTCGCAAGTGGGCGACACCTCCTGCTGGGTTTCCGCTCTCCGCACGGCCTGCCTTTGGATTGAAAATGGAGACATCGACCATGTCATTGTCGCCGGAGCCGAGGAGTTCGAACCTCACCTCCTTGATGCCTTCCATTCGCTGCGCTGGTTCACAAAACGCCACACCCTCCGCGTTGCCGAGGGCGCCGGAGCCATTCTCATCGGCCGCCAGACACCAAGCTCCATAGCGGACGTAACCCGCATTGCGGATGGCCACACCTTCCGCACCCGCCCGCAGGCCCGCACGGCAGGCGCAGAGTGCCTGGCCTGTTTCGACTCCTCAATCCCTGTGCTCGAAACAGCCACAGGCTGGATCGCGGAAACAGCCTCATCCCTTTTGACCAGTCGCCAAACGATCACTCTCAGCCACGGCCCTCGCCGCGAAGGTTTCACGGCATCCTCCGCCTGGAATACCATTCTGGCCGCCCGGCAAAGCCAACACCCGCGAGTAGTAGTCCCCCACTGGGGCCTGTCGCAAAACATCGCCGCTGTGGAGATTTTTCACAAATAGCGCGCTACAGCGCGACAGCGCGAAACCCTTGGAGGGTCGACCTCCGGCTTGACCCATTCTTCAGCCGCGAAGCGGCGTCTCAAGGCTAACGCCGCCGTCTCGGCTGTGCAGGCGCATGGCATGGTTGCTCATCGTTGAGCTTGCCACGCCGAGAGAAAGAAATGGGACATGCCAGAGGATGTCCCTCCCGACTGAACGAGCGCGCTGCCGCGCGGCAGCGATCACCGCAAATTCAGTTTCCCCGCTTCAACTCGCCAACGAACTCCGCCATGCGCTGCATGGCGATTTTGATTTGTGGCAGAGCAGTTGCGAAACTGCAGCGCACATGGCCCTCCCCTCCTCCTCCGAATGCCGGACCCGGCACGACGGCGACTTTCTTTTCCTGCAGCAATCGCATGCAGAAGTCGCGGCTGGAGAGGCCGGTGGATGTGATTTTCGGGAAGACATAGAACGATCCGCGCGGGCTGCGGCATTCGAGGCCCATTTCATTGATGGCTGAGACGATGAAGTTGCGGCGCATTTCGTATTCCTGACGCATCTGGGCGACGCTGTGTTCGCCTCGGTCGAGGGCTTCAATGGCGGCATCCTGGCCCATGATCGATGCACACAGGATCGAATATTGGTGGATTTTCATCATCGCCTCGATGAGCGGTGCAGGCGCGCAGGCGAAACCGATGCGCCAACCGGTCATGGCAAAAGCCTTGGAGAGGCCATGCAGAAAGACAGTGCGCTCTTTCATTCCAGGAAAAACAGCAATGCTGGTGTGCTTGGCGCCCTCGTAGGTCAGCTCGCTGTAGATTTCATCTGTGAGCACAACAAGATTGTGACGCACACAGACTGCGGCGATTTTCTCCAGTTCCGCAGGCTCCATCGTGGCACCAGTCGGATTCGTCGGGAAATTCAGCATGAGAGCGCGCGTGCGGGGCGTGATGGCCTTTTCCAAATCCTCGGCGCGCAGGGAAAATCCATCCTCCGCTCGCGTGCGGACGGGCACAGGAACGCCATGCGCCATCGTGATCGTGGGGGCGTAGGAGACATAGCACGGCTCGTGGTAGATCACCTCGTCGCCGGCATTCAGCAAGGCGCGGAGCGCGAGATCGATCGCCTCGGAGACGCCCACGGAGACGAGAATCTCGGAGAGCGGTTCGTAACGGATGCCGAAATGTTTGTTGATATAATCCGAAATACTCCGGCGCAGGCGCGGCAAGCCGAGGTTCGAGGTGTAACCGGTGCGACCCCGCTCCAGAGCGTAAATGGCCGCCTCGCGGATGTGCCATGGCGTGGCGAAGTCTGGCTCGCCGATGCCGAGCGAGATGACATCATCCATCGACTGCACAATTTCAAAAAAGTCTCGAATGCCCGAGCGCGGGATGTCTCGGATGTGGTCTGCGATGGCGATGCTCACGGCGTGATGGAGAGACGCTCGGAGCTCGCCTCAAAGGTGTGGAAGGTGCCGTTTTCCTTGTAGGTTTTCAGGCGGAAGTGCGTGGCGGTGGACTGCACCGAATCAATAGTGCTGAGCCGCTCGGCGACGAACGCAGCGGCGGCGCGAAGGTTCGGAGCCTCGACCAGAATGAGCAGATCGTAGCCACCACTCACGAGGTAGCAGCTCTGCACCTCCGGGAACCGCGCAATGCGCGAGGCAATGCGGTCGAAGCCACCATCACGCTCGGGAGTTATTTTCACCTCGATCACCGCCGTGACCTTGTCGGTGTCCCACTTTTCGCGATTCAGCACAGGCTGATAACCAAGAATGATGCCATCCGCCTCAAGCTTGGCTATGGCCGCCTCGACCTCGGCAGTGGTCATATTAAGCAAACGCGCCATCTCATCGCGCGGCATGAGGGCGTTTTTCTGAAGCAGGTCGATTATGGCATCCATGTGAGGTATATCATGGAAACCGCCCAGCGTCTTTGCAAGCGCGCGTTGGTGCGAAGCGCGCGGGGGGAAGTTTTAAGTTTTATGACTTAAGTTTTAAGTGCGCGCTGCCGCGCGAAGAGAGGGGCGCGGCCGTCTCGGTTGCGCAGGCGAAGGAGGTGGTTTGGTCATCGATGCAGTTGCCACGCGAGTGTCTCTCACAGGCGAGACGCCTGTGCACCCTTCTTTAACGCCGCGCCGACAGAGAGAAATGGGACATGCCGGACGATGTCCCAAGGCGAGCAAGCGCGGGGGGGGGATTACTTTTTGCGAGGTTGGTCTTTTCTTTTTTTGGGTTCCCGTTGGGACAGGCTTTCGGGATTCGCGAGGGCGGTTTGGAGGAAGGCGGATTCCTGTTGGGAAAGTTGCGCCTGCGAGATGAGGCTTGCGACATGGCGGGCGTCGTCGCGGCGACCGTTTGCAGAGAAGACGGAGGCGATGATGAGTTTCTGCTGCGGTGCGAGGGAGCCCAAATCGACATCCGCGCCGAAGGATTCGATAGTCTTGAGGGCAAGTGCGGGATCTCCCTTGCGGAGATGGGCGAAGGAAAGGGTGAGGCAGGAGGAGAGGTCGCGGGGATTGGCGCCATTTCTTTTCTGGAGCTGGATGAGGTCGACTGGGGTTCCCATGAGGAGATTCAAGTAGGCGAGATCGTTTTGGACGGTGGGATTTTGGTCGAGAGGCGGGGTGGATGCGGCGCGTTGGTAGAGAAGCCGGAGGCGCTCGGAGTCGCGGGATTTTTGCACTGCGGGCACGAGGGCACGCATGGACGCGACGGCTGTGGCGGGCTGGTTGAGAAGCCGGATGGTGGCTTGATCAAAAAGGGCGGGCTCCTTGTTCTCCTCCCACCAAGCAAAAACATTCAGAAGCTCCTCCGGGTTGTCGGCCACGGACAGGCAAGCGGCCATGTAGGCTGCGGCGCTTTGATCGGGCTGGCCGAGCATCTTAAGCGCGCGGCCTGCGTGCAGGTTGCTCACATGCGCAGGAAGCGGATTGCCGGGCTGCTGAAGGGCGGCGAGGATTTCGGACCACTGCTTGTTTGTGAGCGCATGGGCATTCAGCCACAGCAAGAAGGCATCGCCATTTTTCAAAACCTCATTCGGCCCGACCATGCCGCCGACTTGGGAGGGCATACCTTGATCAACAAGCCAATAGGCCGCATCGAGGCGCTCGGCAAACGGGGCTTTTTGCATTCGCTCAAAGAGCGCCATGACCACGGCCTTGCGCTCTTCGGGCTTGCAACGGATGTAGATGGAGTCGGCCAGCAGCTTCATGCTTGAGCTGGCATAGGGATGGACGCGCAGCCGGCCGGACCAATCGGCGAGAGATTCAGGGGGCACGACTCCGCTGGCGAGACCGGTGAAGAGTGCGGCGGCGCCGACTTCACCCGGCTGCATGGCGAGAGCGCTGAGAGTGGCTTGGATTTCTGGAATGCGGGAAGGATCTCGACTCTCGAGGAGCGACCTCACAAGGGCGAGCTTGTCGACATCCACCGGATTTGTTTGAGCGACCTCCGGCGCCTTCATCCCGGAAGAAGACCGCTTTTCATAAAAAGTCTTGGCGGCAAGATATGCCAACGCAAGGAGGCCTACCAAAACCACTCCCAAAGCAAGCGGATGCGTGAAGAGGCGATGGGTTGGCATGAAACTTAAAAGGATCGACGGGGATTGAACACGGCGGAGGCTGGCGGCTACGGGTGGAAGTTGTATCTTGATTGCGAAACTCTCATGCTTCCTGAACGCTACGGTTAATCCTGCTGAAGTGGTGTGGAAAGGTCGGGAGAAGTTGCCGAATGCAGCCGGCGGGGGCGTTTTTTGAAATAAGCCACGATGCCGCCTATGAGAAGGATGATGGCGGAGATAATGGCCTCCGGCTCGGGAATGACCGGCACATAGCCGAGTTCGCCTGTGCTATAAATGCTGGCGGTGCCGAGGAAGTTGCTTCCACTGTCACTGTAAAATGCGATTTGAGCCAGTTGATTGCTGCCCAGCCCGGAGCTGCTGTTGCCGAAATAGATATTCCTGTCGCCGACGCCGGATGCGCCTTGCCAGTTCCAGATTTGCAGAATTTTGGCATTGGTCCATACGACACTTGAGCTATCGGCGAAACGAAGTATGCGCGATCCAGAGTAGTTGCCGAGATCGATCGTGGAATTTTCCGAAAGCGTGAGCGGGCCGAGATTCTCTGTGGTGCCGGAGCCGGCCATGGCAAGCGTCCCGCCATTCATTGAAATGGAGGCGGAGTCGTTGATTGCATTGCTGGCCGAGACAAGGAGGGAGCCTCCATGGAGATCGATCGAGCTTGTGCCGCCGAGGGTGTTCTGCGCCGAGGCCTCGAGCGTGCCACTGGAAACGGTGGTTCCGCCGCTGTAGGTATTGTTTCCAGCCAGAGTCACCGTGCCGCTGCCCGTCTTCACAAGCGATCCGTTGCCGCTGATGTTCCCGAGGAATGTTCCATTCGTGGCTTGGCTAAACTCCAGCACCCCGTTGTTCGCCACATCCCCCGGCAGGCTCGCGGTGTTCACAATGAGCTTGCCCGCCGAAAGGATCGTGCCGCCTGAGTAGGTATTCGTGCCTGAGAGGGTAAGGTTGCCACTGCCGGTTTTGACGAGTGCGCCCGTGCCGCTGATCGCTCCGGAGAAGGTCAGGTTTGCCGAGGCGCTCGTCGTGAGCGTGTAGTTGGAGAGTTGAATGTTCCCCGCTCCTGCGATTCCACCGAGGGTTTGGTTGGCTCCCAGAACGATAGATCCAGCATTGATCGTGGTTGTGCCGGTGTAGGTGTTCGCACCAGAGAGCGTAAGGTTGCCGCTGCCGTTTTTCGTTAGGGCGCCGGTGCCACTGATGTTGGAGCTTAGCGTGGAGTCGTTGGAGCGGTTGAAGATGACTGTGCCGTTATTGGTGAGGTTTGTTGCCAGCGTGCCGGTCGTGCTTCCTGTGCCGATCTGTAGCGTTCCGCCGGATTCGAGATTGATGGTGCCATTGGCTCCACGAGAAAGTGTGCCCCCCACGATCACGGTGCCCGTGCCATTGATCGTGACGCTCGCTGTGCCGTTATTGCTGCCGATTGTAAGATTGCCGCTGTTTGTCCATGTGCCGCCGATCACATTCACCGTGCCGTTGGAGCTAGCATATCGGCCGACCATGCCGTTGGAGCTCGTCACATTGCCCGTGCCGCTGATCGTGAGGCTCCCTGTGCCGCTATTGCCGATTATAAGAGTGCCGTTGTCTGTCCATGTGCCGCCGATCACATTCACCATACCGTTGCCGCTAACCAATTGGCCAACTGAGCCGTCGGAACTCGTCACATTGCCCGTGCCGCTGATCGTGACGCTCGCTGTGCCGTTATTGCCAATGCGAAGAATGTTGTTTGTCCATGTGCCACTGCTTACGCTCACCGTGCCGCTGTTACCAACCTCATGGCCAACGAAGCTTCTGTTACTCGATACAAAGCCCGTTCCATTGATCGTAAGGCTCCCATTCCCAATGACCAGATCGCCACTCAGGGTCTGTGCCGCTGAATTGCTGAAGATGAGCGAGGCGTTGGTGCCGTTAAACGAATTCATCACGATATCCCCCGAGTAGGTGCCATTGCCAAGCAGTCCTGAACCGACAATGAGTGTGCCGCCGTTCATGGTGGTGGTTCCCTGCCAGAGTTGGTTGGCGTTCAGCACGACGGTGGTGTTGCGCTGGATCGTGAAGGCGACGCCCAACTGGTTGGCATTCGGCCCCAGGGTGCTGTTGAGCGTGAGGGTGCGTCCGGTATTTCCCCAGATGTTGAAGCTGCGGCTGTTGTCGTTATAGATCGTGCCGTTAATGACAAGGTCGCCGTTGACGGGATTCAACTCGATGCCGGTCGCACCATGCTTTCCACCCGAGAGGTTCATTGCCACCGTCTGGGTGTTACTGCTGTTGTTCTCGACGCGCGTCGCGAAGCTGATCCCCCCTGCCGTTGAATTCAGGGTTCTGGAGACATTGAAGGTGGTATCCCAAATGATATCGCTTGCATCGACCCAACCGCCCAGATCGTAGAGCATGTCGTTTGACCTAAGGTTGTTTTGAAAAACAATCCTGTTGCTTGTTTGGAAATTGGGGGCGGTATTATTTGCCCAGTTCCCGGTGCGCGACCAGGCTCCGTTGGAAGCGTTATCATCACCAACCCAGATGACGTCAGCTGCACGCACCTGGAGAGAAAAGGCGAAAGTCAAAAGGCCAGATGCTAAAACGGCCAACCGGAGACCGAAGGAAAGACGAGGAAAGAGCGTCGACAGACGAAAGCATGTAGCCAGCCAGTGGAAGAAACCAAGCCCTCGACGCTCGACCCTCGTCTCTCGACTACTCTTCTGCGCGCGCACGCGAGGAAGCCCCCCGATCCGAACTCGATTAGGCAACCAGCGGCTGCCAGAAGGTGAGCGATGAAGAGATGTCTGCTATCAAGATCAATCGCGAGGAATTTCACGGCGAATGGAACTACTGTATTTTTATATAAATACGACAGTTATTTCTGCGCGCTTCCTAAGACTATTTCCCGAGAGCGTGCTGGCACCGCCATCCGTCTCGCTGAGCTTTTCGGCAAGAACAGGATTAAGGCTCATGAATACAGATTTTGTTAATTCTGTCATTTTTGCAAGAACAGGTTTGCTTTATTGTGGATTTTTATGCGTCCCAGCCACGCTGGGTTCCAGATGGGTTTTCCAAGGGTGAGGAGAGGAGAAGTTTTAAGTTTGTAAGGATTAAGTTTTAAGTGCGCTGCCGCGCGGGAGTTGGTGCGGCAGCACCTCGTGAAAAATGGTAGGGATCCGCCTTCATCTTTCCGGCGTGAAAATCGCCGCGCCGTCGGGGTCCCAAGTTTCAGGCGCGGGAGCGCCGTTTCTGGATACAAAGGCGGCTTCGCCAATCTTCACGCCGTAGCCCCGAAGGCGGATCCCTACCTTGGAGGGACCTCGCGCTGCCGCGCGGAAGCGCGAAGAGAGGGGCGCGACCGTCTCGGTTGCGCAGGCACAGAGAGTAGTTTGCTCATCGATGAAATTGCCACGCGAGTGTCTATCACAGGCGAGACGCATGTGCTCCCTTCTTTGTTGCCACACCGACCGAGAGAAATGGGACATGCTAAGGATGTCCCTCCTGGATGAACGATCGCGCTACCGCGCGGGCTTTTCCTTTTCAAATGGTTTTGAGAAAAAAAATTTTATTGCGGCAGAGCAGCGAGTGACGCAATTTGAATGATGTCTCCCCTAAAAATACTTGCCCTCAATATGCTTAAAAACCCTTGTCATCTCGACCATCTATTTCGCGTCGCACTCATAACGGCGATTCTATTGTTCACTGCTGTCGTTAATGCTCAGGAGATCAATCCTGCTCAAATGAAGCGCGGGGCGATCATCATTACGGCTGTTGAAGGCAAGGCGGTGATCATCAAGCCCGGCGCAACGGAGAGTAAAAATGCTGCCAAGGGTCAGGCCTTGCAGCAGGGGGAAAAAATCATCACGGATAAAAAATCCACTGTTTCTCTGGCATTTGAAAACGGCTCGGTGATTCGAGTTGAAGCCGAGTCGAACTTTGTTGTTGAGGAATTTCTTCAGGCACCTTGGGAGGTTTCGGAACAAGCCTTGAGCGAGATGAAGACGGAACCGAGCAATTCCAAGCTTTCTGCATACCTTGAATACGGAGATGTGACATCGGGGGTCAAAAAATTGAAACCCGGCTCCAGCCTCACAGTGTCGACTCCTCTCGGCACGGCTGGAATTCGCGGCACGGAGTTCAAAGTAGGCTTGCAGAGGGATGCGAAAGGCGGTTCCAAAGGCCTCAGTGTGGCAGTTGCTTCAGGCGAGGTTGCCGTTTCGACCAAAGGCGGTGCGACCGCTTCGGTGAAAGGGGGATTTTCAACGAGCGTTACCGTGACTCCAGGCGCAAACGGCCAAGGCTCATCGGTCAGCCAGCCAGTCACCACTCAAATTCCAGCTGAGTCGAGTCTGTCGATCCTTCAGTCGGTGAAAAGTCAGCAAGAATCAGCTGCGACAGTCGTAACAAATGCCATGTTGCAAAGCTCAGCAGCTCCAGGTTCGGGTCTAAATACCAACCAGAAAACGGCCATCGAAGATGCGGCTGAAATCGGCGGCGAAACCCTTTTAAAAACCGTGGAACAACTCTCGGCCGAGAAAGTATCCTCGGCACCAGAGATCGCTGCTTTTGCCACAGACCTGGCACCTGATACCGCTCCGGATATCGCCGCCGCCGCGGCCACCGGAGCGCCAAGCTTTGCGCCACAAATCGCGGGCGCTGTGACATCCATGGCTCCTGCCTTCGCCGCACAAATCGCAACAAGCGTGTCCACGGCCGTTCCAAGCGCTGCAGCAAGAGTCGCAGCGGTGGTGGCCGCGGCCACTCCCTCGCAAGCCCCACAAATCGCGGCAACTGTTGCGGCTGCATTGCCAGATTCCGCAGCGGCTATTGCGCGAAGCGTGGCACAAGCCCAGCCCCAACAATCCGAACAAATCATCCTGAATACCTCGGAGGCGGCTCCCGAAGCGGCAGCCACTATCGCATCGGAAGTCCAAGCTGAAGTAGAAGCTCAAGCCCAAGGCGAGGGAACAGGCATCGCGGGTCAATCAACTAAAGCGGAACCCCCTCCAGTGATTCCGACAAATCCGGTTCAGCCGCCACCTCCGGCGCCGACTCCGACCCCTGCACCAACACCAGTGCCTCCGACCCCAACACCTCCAAGCCCGACGGCGACCCCGCCA
>JBIIUB010000029.1:0-27011 GCA_044340205.1 Terrimicrobiaceae bacterium | reverse complement strand
ACGCCAACGCCAACGCCAACGCCAACGCCAACGCCAACGCCAACGCCAACGCCAACGCCAACGCCAACGCCAACGCCAACGCCAACGCCAACGCCAACGCCAACGCCAACGCCAACGCCAACGCCAACGCCAAATCCCAGCAACGCCTGATGACTGTCTGGGATTGAATACCTACGACCGCAGGGCGGGTTGATTGCAGAGGCTCGGGCGCGGGGGCGCACCCAAAGACTCCCGAGGGCGGGCGTGGTCCCCGAGACGGGAGTTACATCGCCGCCTGCATTTCGACGGCGATGGCGCGGAGGGAATCGAGGGGGGAAGGAGCGCCTGTGATTGGGCGGCCGATGACGAGGTAGTCGGCTCCGGCGCGCACGGCATCGCCTGGAGTCATGATGCGTTTTTGGTCGCCGACATCGCTGCCTGCGGGGCGCACGCCGGGGGTGACGATGACAAGGCTGTTGCCGAATTTTTCCCGCAGCGGGCGGATTTCGCGGGGGCTGGCCACGATGCCACGGAGTCCGCAGCGGAGGCCCATTTCGGCGAGATGGAGGACCTGCTCCTCGGCGGCGCGGGGAACTCCGACGGCGCGCAGGGATTCGTCGTCCATACTGGTGAGCACGCTCACGCCAAGGACGAGGGTTTTTGATCCACCGGCTGCCGCGATGGATTCTGAAACCATCTCCGGGCCGCCGCAGAGGTGAATGGTCGTCATATCGACACCGAGACGCACGGCAGAATGCACAGCTTCGCGGGCGGTGTTGGGGATGTCGTGAAATTTGAGATCGAGAAAAATCCGCGCGCCTGTGGCTTGAAGTTTGGAAATGATGGAGGGTCCCTCGGCCGTGAAGAGCTGGAGTCCGATTTTGAAGAGGCAGCCCTCGTTGGCGAGGGGTTCGACAAGGCGGAGGGCCGAAGGCGCGTCGGGCGCGTCCACGGCAACGATGATTTTTTCTTTGGCGGAAGCGTTCATTCGCGGATAGTTCGAACCCGCATGACAATTGACGCCCCAGCCAAAGTCAACCTCACGCTCCGGGTGCTGGGGCGGAGGGAGGATGGATTCCACGAGATCGAAACCCTCATGGCTCCAATCACCTTGGCAGACCGGCTGGAAATCACCCTGCGGGGGGAATCCGGTATACGCCTGAGCTGCAGCGATGCGAGTGTGCCCTCCGACGCCTCGAACCTCGCCCACCGCGCGGCGGCGGTCTTTGCGGAGCACACCGGCTTGCGCTTCGGTGTGGATATATATCTTCAAAAAAACATCCCCCACGGCGCGGGTCTGGGTGGCGGGAGCAGCGATGCGGCGGCGGTCCTTGTGGCGCTCGACCGGCTTCTCGAAACGAAGCTCCCGACAAGCGAGCTGGAGCGCCTTGCAGCAACGATGGGATCGGACATCCCGTTTTTCATTCGCTGCCAGCCTGCTGTGTGCCGTGGCCGGGGAGAAATCCTCGAGGCCTTCGAGGGATTGCCTCCGGCGGATATCCTGCTGGTGAAGCCGCCCTTTCCGATCCCCACCCCGTGGGCGTATCAGGCCTGGGCGGCTTCGGAAAAAACCCCGGCAACTTTTCAGCAGTTTCATGGTTCCATCTCTCTGATGAACGACCTCGAGGCTCCTGTCTTTTCCAAGTATCTCCTCCTACCCGTGCTGAAAGCGGCGCTGCGGGAACAGGATGGTGTTTCGGCCACGATGATGTCCGGCTCGGGGTCGACGGTTTTTGCCATTCTCAATGATGCCGCCGTGGGCATTGAGGAATGGATCCACCGCGAATTCGGCGAATCTTTTCAGACCTTCCGCACGCGACTGGTTACGGGAAGGGCGCGCCTGCTGTGATGGCGCCCGAGGATGCCGAACTCATGCAGCGCACGGCGGCGGGGGATGATCGCGCGTTCGAGGAATTGATCGAGAGGCATCAATCGCGGGTTATCGGCACGATTGCTAAAATGCTCGGTGATGCCGGCGCGGCGGAGGATTTGGCCCAACAGGTTTTCATTCGGGTCTGGCAAAGCGCGCCTCGCTATGTGGCCAGCGCGAAGTTCACGACCTGGCTGCTCACGATCACCCGCAATTTGGTCTTCAACGAAACGCGGCGGCGCGGCCGGGCGAAGCTCGTGCCAATGGAGAACGAAGACGGATCGCCACGCGAGATGCAGGATTTCGGCGCCATGGAGCCGGGGCACAAGCTTGAGGAAAAAGAGCTGCAAAAGGCCATCGAAGAAGCAATCGCCGCGCTGCCAGAGCAACAGCGACTGGCTCTGATTCTCCGCCGCTACGAGGAAATGCCCTACGAAGAAATCGCTGCTGTGTTGGAAACGACTGTTTCATCTGTGAAAAGCCTGCTCTTCCGGGCCCGCGAGGAGTTGCGGGCGAAGCTTCTGGGCCGGCGGGGGTGAGGCGCGGGAGGCGCGCAGGTGTTGGGGCGACAGCAGCTCGTAAATTTTTGGTAGGGATCCGCGCCGTCGGGGTCCCAAGTTTCAGGCGCGAAGACGCCGTTTCTGGATGCAAAGGCGGCTCGCGCCGCGCAATTCGGACGGCGGCGGCGCGCTTTCCCTACCTCGGGGAAACGAGCGCGCTACTGCGCGGGTGTTAGTGCGACAGCACCTCGTAAATTTTTGGGACGCCGCGCCGCCGGGGTCCCAAACTTCAGGCGCGAAGACGCCATTTCTGGATGTAAAGGCGGCTCTCGCCGCGCAAGTCGGATGGCGGCGGCGCGCCATCCCTACCTTGAGTAAACGAGCGCGCTACTGCGCGGGGGTTGGGGCGATACCTCGTGACACATTAACTGCTCCGGCGGGATGTTTTTTCTTCCGTGAAGTAGGCCGATTTCGAGATGTTGTCTGGATGGAAGCCGGTCGCCGATCCCTGCCGCATGAGATTCCAGTTTGGGTTGATATCAGCAGTTCGGTTTTTTTCATCACTTGCTGCACCATTGATCGCCTGGAGCAATCCTTGCTCCAACCGGCCATTGCACAGGGACTCCTTGATTCCATCGCCCACAGGGTCGGGAAGGGTGGTTGGTGGGCCCACGCGGTGACAATCATGCCGGATCATGTCCACCTTGTTTTGAGTTTTCCCCAAGAGGCGGTGATTACAAAATGCATTCGCGACTGGAAACATTGGACCGCGCACAGGTATGGCATCCGTTGGCAAAGGGATTTTTTTGAGCATCGGTTGCGAAACGATGAAAGTTTCGAGGAAAAAGTGGACTATGTGCTGCAAAATCCGGTTCGCGCTGGATTGGCAGCCGATTGGAGGGATTGGGCATTCACTTTGATCGCGCAAAGGTGATGCCAAAGGCGGCTGGCGGGGCAGCGCCTCGTATATTTTTGGTAGGGACGCCGCGCCGTCGGGGTCCCAAGTTTCAGGCGCGAAGACGCCGTTTCTGGATGCAAAGGCGGCTCCAGCCGCGCAAGTCGGACGGCGGCGGCGCGCCGTCCCTACCTTGGGCAAACGGGCGCGCTGACGCGCGGGGGTTAGCAGAAGGTGATTTTTCCCCACTCGTGGGTGCGGTGGAAATTTACGGCTTGGTGGGGGGAGGTGGATGACAGGACGAGGGGGCGGCCGTTGCGAGAGGCGTCGTAGCGGCTGAAGGAGAAAAGCCATGATTCGCCGGGGCGGATGTGGTCGCGTCCGCTCACGAGGGTGGCGGGGACTTCCGCGTAGACGATCCATCGTTGATTTGCGGCGTCGATTTCGACTTGGCTGGAAAACACGCCGTCGTCGAGCTGGGAGGCGGGTTTTCCGAGGGATTCGATGTGGAGTTGAAGGCGGAAATTCGGCGGGGTGACATGGAGCTCGACATAGTCGGAGCGGTCTTCGGCTTGCAGGAAAATCTCAAAGACATCCCCGAGTTCCCATGTCCTTTGGTTCGGTCCTGTGGCGAGGGTGAAGATGTCCTGGTCGGGGATTTCGGCGAGGACGACGAGGCGGGAAGAGGTCCAGCCGACGCGGATTTCGGCGGGGAGGAAGCCAGGCTGAGGGGTTTCCAGCCAGCCTTGCTGCATGCGAACGGGTGCGGAGAGTGCGAGGGCGGCGGGGATCGCCCCGGGTTGTGGCAGGTCTTTTTCGGAGAGGACGGGACAGGAAATGGTGGCGGGTGTGTTCATGGTGATTTCGCGGGAGAGCTTTTTAGCAGAATGGTGTCGTTGCGATACAGATCCTTGTTGGAGGCTTGGAACTCGGCTTTCAGCTGGACCTTGATTTTGGAGACATCGACGAGATCCCACTCCTCGAAGCGGATTCGACCTCCCTCGCCGACATTGTGCTGAACGCCAACGAGGAGGTGGCGGGCGTCGTCTCGCACCTTGCTGGTGGTGGATTTCGGCTCGTAGTAGAAGGTGCGGAGCGTGCTGGTTTTGGAGCCACGGGCGAAGAGTTTCGGGTCGAGGTAGACGATGGATTGATCCTCCAGAACGAGCCGGAGATCCGGGTAGCCGCTGCGCTGCTCCTCTCCTGCGGAGGTGCGCGGGATGCCGCACGACCAACCGGGCTCCTTGTTGCACTCGGCCATCAGCTGATCCTCAATGAAACGGCTGGCTTCATTGATGCGGCCCACGCTGTGGATGGGGTGCGAGGGATCGTTCATCGCGGCGAGGGTGCGGTCGAGCACGGTGGCGAGGCGCCGGAGCCAAGCGGCATCGGAAGGAACAGGCAGGATGTTTTTGCCCGTGGTGGCTGAGAGGACATCGCTGAAGGGAATGCCTTTCAAATCGCGCCCGTCCTGCAGGAGCCATTCGATAAGAACGGTGGAATCGGCTTTTTCCTCCTCCGCCGGCGCGTGGGTGGCCAGCGCGACAAGCCCGGCAATACAAACGGCAAGGGCCTGTCGCCGTGGCGCCATTTTTTAGAAGGTCACATTCATCTGAGCGCCCAGCACGAGGGCGTTCGGAATGTTTCCTGTGCCGCCGGGATTGATGATCCACTGCACATTCGGCTGGATGTAGGCGAATTTGGTGACCTGAATGCGGTAGCCGGCCTCGAGGGCGATTTCGTAGGAAGGCGTGCCTGCGCCGGTCGCCGCCACGGTGCCGGCATAGTCGTCGCTGAAATTTCCATAAACGAAGCCGAGCATGGTGGTGTCGTGGTCGCGGGCGGGGACGAGGCCTTTGTAAACGATGCCGGAGTTCACCTGGAACGGGAGCTTCGAGATGTTCTGCTGCGGGGAGAGAACGAACGCGGACCACAGGGTGAGGCCTTGGTCACTGCCGGGCTCTTCCTGCCAGACCATCTGGTCGGCGTGCCAGTAGAAGCCGTAGGAATTCGATGCGGTCTCGGTCGAACCGAATTGCGCAAACTGCCAAGGCGAGTAATAGGCGCCGAACCAATAGTGGCCGGGCAGGCCCTGCATACCGGCATCCGGCGAAACAGGCCGCACGGTCTTGCCTTCGGCGAGGGATTTTCCATCGGATGGCTTGGAGGCAGCAGCGGGCTTTTTGAAGAACTCGGGAGTCCAGCCTACTTGACCGATCATAAGGACGCCGTCGGAGTTGTTCATACTCCAGTCCAGGCCGTGGTCGCGGTAGAGGTTGAGGGATGTGGCCTGATAGATGCCGCCCATGGCGAACCACTCAGGCGAGGGATCGACCCGCAGGCGCGCGCCCCAGACTGATGCGGGATATGAAGTGAACGCGGTATTGACGGGCAGGGCCTGCGGGTTGCCGTCGATGCCGTTGTTCATGTAGAGCCAGTAAAGGGGCGAGGAGGCGAAGTCGTCACCCGTCGAAAACCGGCCAAGCTTGATGCCGAGCTTGTCTTCGAGCAGGCGCTGTTCGAGGACGAGCGCGTAAAAAACGACGGTCTCGGTGCCGTAGACCTGTTGCACGGTGAACTGGTTGCCGATGTTGCGTGCGGAGAGGTTGCTGCCATTCCGGTCGAGGGCGCTGACGGTGAGCGTGAGGCCCTGCCATTTGATCAACTTCTCGAAGTCGAGCTGCATGCCGAAGCTGAAGTTGTCGGCGTAGGCGAAGCTCTGGGTCATGCCTCCAACAGGATTGCCGGCGATGTTGTTCGTGTAGCTGGCGGAGAGTTCCACGCCGCTGTCATCGAGAAAATTTCGGACGCCCCACCAGTCGCCGGTGAGGGCGTTTCCATCGAACCACTCGCCCGATCCGATGAAATTTGAAGGATAGGGATCGTAATACGACCAGAAGCGCGAGTAGCCGAGCATGGCATCCGGCGAGGTGTAGCCGACAGGAGTTCCGGGGATGTCACCCGATTCCTGGGCGGAGAGGGGCGCAGTGAAGCCGGCAAGAAGCAACAGGGGAAGGAGGAGTTTTTTCATGCAGAGCGAGGTGTGCCAGATGGTCCGGCGGGTTACAAATTGTTTTTTTGCGCGAGGACGGTCTCGATCGCCCGGCGGTGGGGACTGGGCATGGGGGGCAGGTTTTGAAGAGAAAAAGCCTGCCAGCCTGCGATCGGCTCCGCCTGGACAAGCCGAAGCTGCACTTTGTAGCGGGTGATCGCGTAGCTGATCTCGGCAAGGGGCTCGGAAGAAGGCTCTCCAGGCGGCAGGAGCCAGAGTCCTTTCCAAGTCGGTCCAGGGGACGGAATGAGAAAAATGCCGCCCTTTCGCATACTGACAGCGCGCCAGTCTTCCAGTTGCGTGATCGTTTTTTTGGCGGGCTTCACGGGGAGCAGGGAGGGATTTGCGGCTCTGCAAAAGGCTTTGACCGGGCAGGCGGCGCAATCCGGCTCACCCGCGCGGCAGAGCGTGGCGCCGAGATCCATCAGGGCGGAAGCGTGGAGGCGTCCGCCTTTTTTCGGAAGCAAGGAGGACGCGGCTTGATCGAGAAATCTTTTTCCAGATGCGGTGGAGATGTTTTCCTTGAAGTCGAAAAGCCGGGCGATGACGCGCTGGATATTGGCGTCCAAAACCGGCACCGGCTTGTCGAAGGCGAAAGCCACAATAGCCGAAGCCGTGTAGGGCCCGACTCCCGGCAAAGCGCGCAGGAGGTCGAGGTCGCCGGGAATGCTGCCGCCAAACTGCGCAACGATCGCTTTCGCCGCGCGGTGCAGGTTGCGAGCGCGGGAGTAGTAGCCAAGGCCCTCCCAGTGTTTCATGACCTCCTCTTCAGGCGCGGCCGCGAGCGATGCGACATCAGGAAACCTCTTCATCCATCGCCGGAAATACGGCTGCACGGCGGCGACCGTCGTTTGCTGGAGCATGAATTCGGAAACCAGAACGGCATAGGGCGATGGATTCGACCGCCAAGGCAGGACACGGCCATGGGCTCGGAACCATTTCTGGAGCGCCTTATTGAAATCAGCTGCGGTATTTTTTAACATCTCGACACGCCGGATGGATTACGCACAAAACACGCGGATGTCTTCCGCAAAACCTCTGAATACTCACACGGCGCCGCTCACAGCCGAACAGGCACAGACCTTGAGAGGTATTCTGGCAGGCGAGGGATACGAGTTCGAAGCGCGGCCTTACATGCTCTACTTCGCGCGCGGGCCGAAGCTCACCGTAGCGGTTTATGAAAAAGGTCCGAAAGCCGTCATCCAGGGCAAAGGCATCGAGGATTTTATCCTCTTCACCCTCGAGCCGCGTGTTCTGGGCGAGGCGTCATTCGGTCAGGAGGAGGAACAGAATCCCGAACTTTTCGAGCCGCACTTCGGCATCGACGAGAGCGGCAAGGGCGATCTTTTTGGACCGCTCGTCATCGCTGGCGTTTATGTGAATCCCGAAATCGCGCGCAAACTCCGCGATGCCGGGGTTCAGGACAGCAAAGCGATCAGCAGCGACAAACGCATCCGCCAGCTGGCAGCAGCCATCCGCAAAATCCGCGTTCCAGCCAGCATCGTGACCGTGGCCCCGCCGCGCTACAACGAGCTCTATCGCAAAATCGGCAACCTCAACCGACTCCTCGCATGGGGGCATGCACGCGTGATCGAAGATCTTTGCGGTCTATGCCCCGACTGCCCCCGGGCTCTTTCCGACAAATTTGCCGATGTGCGCGTGCTTGAGCGTTCGTTGATGGAAAAAGGGCGTAAAATCCAACTCGACCAGCGCACCAAGGCCGAGTCGGACTATGCCGTTGCAGCGGCGTCCATCCTGGCGCGCGAGAAATTCATCGATTGGCTGGAGGAAAAAGGCCGGGAGTCCGGCATGGCATTGCCTCGCGGCGTCTCGGCACAGGTGAAGCAGGTCGCCATTTCGCTCATTCAATCCAAAGGCCCGGAAGCACTCGAGAGCCACGCCAAGATGCATTTTAAAACAGCCGCCGAAGTCCTCGCTGCAGCAGGCGGCAGCGCAACTCCCGCCTGAACGCGATTGCCAACCCCGCTGGACTCGGGTTTCCTACCGCGACAAATTTTTTAACCATGACATCCGCTCAAATCCGCCAGTCGTTCCTCGATTTTTTCCGCGAGAAGCAACACACTATCGTTCCGTCCTCGAGCCTCATGCCCGATTCGCCGAACCTGCTTTTCACGAACGCCGGCATGAACCAGTTCGTCCCATTTTTTCTCGGTCAGAAGGCGCCGGATGTCTCCAAGTGGGCGGGCGCGCTGCCCGGTTCCGACCTCCGCGCGGCCGATACGCAGAAATGCATCCGGGCCGGTGGAAAACACAACGACCTCGATGATGTCGGACTCGATACCTACCACCACACCATGTTCGAGATGCTGGGCAACTGGTCGTTCGGGGATTATTTCAAGAAGGAAGCGATCGACTGGGCGTGGGAACTCGTCATCGGCCGTTGGAAATTCCCGCCCGCCCGCCTCTACGCCACGATCTACAATCCCGAGCCCGGCGACCCCGCCTCGCGCGACGAGGAGGCATGGGAAATGTGGGCCGAGAAATTCCGCGCGGCTGGACTTGATCCAGCCGTCCACATCGTAAACGGCAACAAGAAAGACAACTTCTGGATGATGGGCGAAACCGGCCCCTGCGGCCCCTGCTCGGAGCTGCATGTCGATCTCACGCCCGCCGGCGACACGGGCGGCGCGCTCGTCAACAAAGGCTCCGCCGACTGCATCGAGATTTGGAATCTTGTCTTCATCCAATTCAATGCCAACCCGGACGGCTCGTTCTCTCCCCTCCCCGCCCGCCATGTGGATACCGGCATGGGCTTCGAACGCGTCACCTCAATTATCCAAGGCACAAAAAATCTCACCGATTTCGCCAACGCCCGCATCTCGAACTACGAGACCGACATCTTCCGCCCGATCTTCGACGAACTGGAAAAACTCAGCGGCAAGACCTACGGATCTACGCTACCTGTCAGCGGCTCCACTGGCGACACCGAACAGGAAAAAAACGATGTCGCCTTCCGCGTCATCGCCGACCACATCCGCACGCTCACTTTTGCCATTGGTGACGGCATTCAACCCGGCAATACCGACCGGAACTATGTGCTCCGCCGCATCCTACGCCGCGCTGTCCGCTACGGCCGCTCCCTCGGTTTCCGCGCGCCGTTTTTCCACAAGCTCGTCGATGTGCTCGCACGCACGATGGGCGATGTCTTCCCCGAAATCCGCGCCAAGCAAAAACACATCGAGGATGTCCTGAAACTCGAAGAGGAATCCTTCAACAAAACCCTAGACCGGGGTATCGAGCTTTTTAACGAAGCTGCCGCAAAGGGAAACATCACCGGCGCCTTCGCATTCAAACTCTATGACGAGCAAGGTTTCCCTCTCGACCTCACCGAACTCATGGCGCGCGAACGCGGCCTCAAGGTGGACACCGAGGGATTCAACACCCTCATGGAAGCCCAGCGCGCGCGGGCCCGTGCGGCCCAGAAGAAACAGGTCATCACACTTTCCGAAATCGAAACCACCACGCCCACGGTTTTCACAGGCTACGACTCCCTCACCGACACGGCCCGCGTGCTTGAGGTTCTGACCATCAAAGACCGCACCGCAGTGATTCTCGACCGCACTCCCTGCTATGCCGAGATGGGCGGCCAAGTCGGCGATACAGCCGAGATCACCCGCGGCGGACAGCTTTGGAGGGTCACGAACACCCAGAAGACCGGCAACACCTGGCTCCACCTGCTCGATTCCGCCGACGCCCCGAATGTCGGTGACGAAGTCCAGATCTCCGTCAACGCCACACGCCGCGCGGCGATCCAGCGCCACCACACAGTGACCCACCTCCTCCACTGGGCGCTGCACGAAGTCGTCTCCCCAGAGGCCACGCAAAAAGGCTCCGCCGTTTCACCCGAAAAACTCACCTTCGACTTCAACAGCGCCGCCCTGACCACGCAACAGGTGCGCGACATCGAGAAAATGGTAAACGAACGCATCCTCGAAAATGCCAGCGTATCCTGGACCGAGGTTCCTTACGCGGAAGTGCGAGGCCGCGCCGACATCATGCAATTCTTCGGCGACAAATACGGCGACACCGTGCGCGTCGTCCAAGTCGGAGGAACAGGAAAACTCGACGGCTACTCGATGGAACTCTGCGCCGGCACCCACACCCGGGCCACCGGCGAGATCGGCCTCTTCCGCATCCTGGCCGAGTCCGCCATCGCCGCCGGAGTCCGCCGCATCGAGGCCGTCGCCGGCCTTGAAGCCGCCGCGCTCACGAAAAGCGATGCTCAGCGCCTGCATGACATCGCAGGTCTCCTGAATGCACCCGCCGCCGAGATCGAAAAGAAAATCGAAGCCCTCCTCGCCAATCAAAAGGAACTCGAAAAAGCCCTCAAAGCCGCGCGCTCCAAAGAAGCCGCCGCACAGGCCAAGGACCTCGCCGCAAAAGCCGAATCCCTCGTAGGAATCCCCTTCCTCTCCGCCAACCTCGGCTCGGTGGATGGCGACCATCTCCAAGCCGTGCTCGACGCCCTCAAGTCCAACTTCGAAGGCGTCACCGTGCTAGCAGGCTCCGCCAACAACGCCGTCTCGCTCGCAGCAAGCGTCAGCCCGGCATTCACCTCAAAAATCCAAGCCGGCAAAATCATCCAAACCATCGCCCCGATCGTCGGAGGAAAAGGCGGCGGCAAACCCGACGCCGCTCGTGGAGGCGGCAAAGATACCTCAAAAATCCCAGAGGCTCTGGCTGCAGCGAAAACGCTGCTCGGGGCAGGTTGAAAAGGAACAGATCAGACTTACCCGACTGATCTGACCAATCGAACAAGCACCCACTCACCAGGTGAAGCTACGCTCCGCCGCCAGCGGCGTTGGCGAGGCCGGCTTCTTCGGGGGGGAGGAAGGGTTGGAAGCGCGCTTTGTCGATGGCTTTCATGTAGGCCTCGTGCGGCGAGACGACACCTCCGAGGAGTTGTTCCCAGATGGCGTCGTCCATGAATTGCATGCCTTGGCTTTTGCCGGCGACGATCACATCCTGCAATTTCTGGGTCGCGCCTTCGCGGACGATGGCGGAGACGGCGTTGTTGACGACGAGGATTTCGTTCACGGCAACGCGTCCCGAACCGTCCTGTTTTTTCATGAGCAACTGGGCGATGACGCCGCGCAGGGAAGCCGCGAGCATGGTGCGCACCTGTGCCTGCTGGTCGCTTGGAAAGACATCGATCATGCGGTCCACCGTTTTGCGCGCGTTGTTGGTGTGAAGCGTTCCAAAGACGAGCAGTCCGGTTTCGGCAGCTGTGAGGGCCAGCGAAATGGTCTCCAAGTCGCGCATTTCGCCGACGAGGACGATGTCGGCATCCTCGCGCAAGGCGGCTTTGAGACCGGCGGGGAAGGATTCCGCGTGTTCGGGAACTTCGCGCTGCGTGATGATACTTTTCTTGTTGCGGTGAACGAACTCGATCGGCTCCTCAATCGTCACGATATGGCGGGAAAAGTTGGCGTTAATGTAGTCGATGAGAGCCGCAAGCGTGGTGCTTTTTCCAGAGCCGGTAGGACCTGTCACCAGAACGATGCCGCCGCGCATGTGGCCAAAGGATTTGATAATCTCCGGCACGCGCAGGTCCTCGAGGGTTTTGATTTTTGTGGGAATGATACGGAAGACAGCTCCGTAGCCGTGGGCTTGCTTGAGATAGTTGCAGCGGAAACGGTTGTCCTCGTTCATCTCGTAGGCGAAATCGAGGTCTCCATGCTCTTCAAAGCGCTGCCACCGCTCGGGCGTGCAGATTTCGCTGAGCATGTAGCTCATTTCCTCAGTGGTGAGGGCCTCCTCGCGGATCGGAACGATCTCGCCGTGGCGGCGGACTTTGGGCGATTGCCCCTCAGCAAGGTGGAGATCCGATGCGCCGCTGTCGATGAGAACTTGGAAAAACTGGTCGATGTAAGGCATGGGCGTGGAAGTTTTAAGTTTTAAGGATTAAGTTTTAAGCGGTGTCCTCTGCGCTTAGTTATTTTAGTCCGACGAGGCGTTTCATGTCGGCTTCTTGTTCGGCGCGGTAAACGGCTTCCTCGGCGGAGATGATGCCGGCTTGGAAGAGCTCAGCGATCGAGTCGTCCATGAGCTTCATGCCCAGTTTTTTTCCGGTTTGAATGATGCCCGGCAGCATGAAGGTCTTTCCTTCGCGGATCACATTTCCGATGGCGGGGGTATTCATCAAAATCTCGATCGCCAGCGCGCGACCGTTGCCGTCCGCCCGGGGCACGAGTTGCTGCGAGATGATGCCGCGCAGCGACTCACTGACCATGATACGAATCTGGTCGCGCTGGTCGGTTGGGAAGACATCCAGCAACCGGTCAAGAGTCCTTGCGGCATTGCTGGTGTGCAGGGTGCCGAGCACCAAGTGGCCGGTTTCCGAGGCGGTGATAGCCAAGGAGATCGTCTCCAAGTCGCGCATTTCACCGACCATGATCACATCCGGATCCTCACGAAGAGCGCCTCGCAGGGCGTTGGCAAAGGATTTCGTGTGCGTGTGGACCTCGCGCTGGGTGACATGGCACTTGCCCGATGGAATGAGGTATTCGATGGGGTCCTCCAGAGTAATGATATGGTCGTGGCGCGAGCGGTTGATCTGATCGACAAGCGCGGCGAGGGTCGTGCTTTTGCCACTGCCGACGGAGCCGGTCACGAGCACCAGGCCATTGTGGAATTCGGTGAGCATTTTCAACTGCTCGGGCAAACCGAGTTCATCCATAGAACGCACGCGGTCGCTGATGATTCGAAAAACCAAATCGCAACCTGTGCGCTGGCGCACGACGCTCGCACGAAATCGCCCGATGCCTGTGGCGTAGGCGAAATCCACATCCCCGCGCTTGGCGAGTTGCTCCTGCTGAGATGGCGAGAGAAAACTCGCCACGAGTCGCTCGGTGTCCTCCGGCGAGAGAACCTCGGCCTGCCGCCAGATCGGTTCCAGAATGCCGAAGCGCCGCCAGATCGGCTGGGAATTCACGCTAAGGTGGATGTCCGAGGCATCGGACTCCTTGCCCACCGCAAGAAACTGGTCGACATGAGTGAGGCTGTGAATGTCAGGGGTGGATGCGTCCATGGGCAATGAAGTGTTCGACGACCCAACCCCTACAAGCTTTCGAAGGGTCTTCCAATATCTAAGTCGGGAATCCGTGAAATCGTGGCGCTAACCGTGAGCGCACGAGCCTCAACCCACTTGGCGCTGGCCGTATTTTTTGAAGAGGTCGAGGCAGGAGGACATGGTTCGGATTCCGTTGGAGGATGTAGTAGCGGCGAGGCAGGCGGCTGCGGCTGCGTGGCCGTTTTTCAGGCAGGCAGACAGATCGAGGCCGGCGTGGTATCCATGGAGAAATCCTGCGGCAAAGGCATGGCCTGCGCCGACGGCGTTGACGACGCGGGATTTTGGAAGGTTCACACTGCCCTCCACATACTTTGATCCATCGGCAGTGATCGCGAGGGCTCCAGCCGGGAAGCGAATGACAACGCATTGACCTCCGGAGATTGCCTGCAACGCCTGCGCGGCGTGATTGATGGCAAAAAAATCGACGCCGGCGGGGAATCTGAGACGAATGCCAGACAGGCGCTCGGCCACTTCGACATTGAGGATAAGCAGATCGGTCTGCTTGAGGGCGGCCTTGGCTCCTTCCAAAAACGCATCCGTCGCCATGTCCGTTCTTTCGATATCAATGCAAGTGAGCATGCCTTGTTTTCTCGCGGCGGCGAGGACTGCCGCAGCGCGCGTGCCGTGCTTGGGGTCGCTTTTGTCCAGCTCGGCAAGAAAGAACAGCGTGCCCAAATACAAAATGCGGCTGTTGTCATTTTGCAGATCAAAGTCGTCGGGTTTGAGAAGGGCATTTGCCCCCGCGTGGTTGAAGCTTGTTCGTATGCCTGTATCCCGATTGGTCATGACATCCGAGAACGAGGTGGGAATTTCGCGACTCACATGCAACCTCGAGGAGTCGATGCCATGGGCGCGGCAATCCTTCACGATGCTGCCACCGTCGATGTCCTGACCGATCCATCCCACTGCACGCAGTGGAGCGGTGAAGCCGAGACGGCAGAGGTTGACGAGGAGGTTGTAGGGTGCGCCGCCATTGCCGAGCGTCTCGCTGAGCACGGAGGTGCAGGCACCTTCCTCGGGAAAGCGGGAGACGACTTTGGTGTAATCAACGATCCAAGTGCCAGCGGCCGTGATGCCTTCGCGTGTATTTTTTTTGCTCATTTCTTTGTCATGCTTGTGAGGAGGAGTATCCAGATCACGATCGCCAGGCGGGAAATCACAAACTGAAGGTCGATCGGGAGGCTGTAGAGGATGGCCGCGGCGGGAATCCAGAAAACCCAGTTCGTCAAAAGAACAGCCAGCATTTCTTTGACATAAAATATTTTAAATGGATTCAACCTCTGCGCGAACGACTCGAAATTGAAGCCGCAATCCTTAAAGACATAGAGAAGCGTCTGGTAGGGATTCGCAAAGAAGACGGTCCACACGAATTGATCTGTCGCGACCTTGGCTACGACTTGCAGCGTAGATGGCAGACCAGACCAGAGGCTTTTTTGCAGAATATAGAATGTATCGGTGAGAATGCCCAAAACCCCGAAAACAAGAAATCCATAGGCGCAATTCGGCAGGAGCCTCCGACGCGACTCGGCATCCCCAAAGGCGGCACGCAGGCACTCCGCGAAGACGGCTATGCTCGCCGTGCAAACAAAGGAGAAAAAGAACCCGCCTTCTTTTTTGAGGTTCACAGCGACCTCGATGATTTGCCGCGCCGGGGGATAAAAATAATACCCGCATACGATGAGGAGGATTAATCCTTGGATGAGCAAGGCCGGAAGGGCGATGGCCTTGCCGGCAAGAAGGCCCTTGGCAATGCTTGCTCGCAGGATTTTTCCAAACTCTTCGACGATTCTCCGCCGACGAGAGGTGAATGGCGAATAGCTGAGTTGATTGCGCATTCTCAAGGACCGCCGATAACGCACATCGGAACCCGCTGGCTCATCCAATATCTGAAATACTCGATACATATATTCCCCTTAAAAGATCAACGCGTCATGGCCGGGCGCGGTCTGGAACGGAGGGGGTGCTCCGTATGGTGACGCTCGCCGTGTTGAGCGCTTGCCACAGAAGCCGCACAGGAAACAACCGAGAGCCTTGCAGTGGATCCCTCCCCCTTGATTTCCGCCAGCAACTGGTCGACTCCCGACATCACGCAGGTCGGCTGGTAAACATAATCCACCAAGTCCTCCAGGCGCGTGGAGCCTGTCAAAACAAGGCAAGCCTGCATGCCGATCTCGATCGCGCCCCGGATGTCGGTCTCCATGGTATCACCGACCATCATCACCTCGTGTGTCTGGCGGTGCAGCAGCCTGCGGGCGCGGAAAAACATGTAGGGATTGGGCTTCCCGAGATAGTAAGCGCGGCGGCCAGTGCTGGCTTCCAGGTAGGCTGCAAGCGCTCCGGCGCCTGGACGGGTCACCGTGCTTTTGACAGGACACCAGTAATCGGGATTCGAGCAAACCAGCTTGGCCCCTTTTTCGATCAACTCATGCGCCTTGGCAATTTTCTCGGCGGAAGGCGAACCCTCGCCAACGATTACATAGGTGGGATGGATGCTATCGTTGGGGATTTTAGCATTGTTGAGTGCCGAGCTGAGGCCCGCCTCGCCGAGCACGAAGGCGGTGCAGCGAGGATTGGTTTCGGCAAGAAAGTCGGCGGTATTTTGTGCCGAGGTGTAGAAGTGGCGTGGCGAGAGACCATCGACACCAAGATGCCGGAGCTTCACGACGAGATCCTCCGGAGTCGGAGCTGAGTTGTTTGTGACAAATACAAATGGCGTGGCCGTCTTTAAAAAGTGAGCAACAAGCTCCGCCGCTCCCGGCAAAAGCTGGTTCTCCCGATAGATGACCCCATCCATATCCAAAAGATATCCCTTACGGTTCATTTCCCTTCGTTCCGGGAGGGGGTTTGTTTTCGAGCACCCGAGTCGGCGGACACCTCACGGCGCCCTCCCTACCGACGGGAGACTGAGAAGACCTGTTGTCGAATTGCTGAACCCAGCAAGACGATGAGATCGAGTAATAAGGCCGCAAGATCCGCCGTCAAGCGTTTGCTTTTTGCGAGAAGTGAATGCGCAGAGATCCAGGGAAAAAACTTCGATCGGCGCGTGTTCAGGTGTAATCGTTTTCTCATGCACCTTACTGAAGCCGTTAGTTACCTTGATGACCTCCTGCGCACACGAGAGGTGGGGGATTTTCCCCAAGCGATGAATGGACTGCAGGTCGAAAATTCGGGCGGTCTGACGCGAATTGGAGCAGCGGTGGATGCCACCGAGGCGGTGATCCGGGAGGCGGCGCAGGCAGGGGTGGATTTTTTAATCGTGCACCACGGCCTGTTCTGGAGCGGAGCGCAGAGGGTCACCGGCGCGGCCTATCGGAAGATGCGCTTGCTCATGGAGGCCGACATGGCGGTTTACAGCGCCCACCTGCCGTTGGATATCCATCCCGAAATCGGCAACAACGCACTTCTTGCGGCGGCGCTCGGACTCGAAAATGGCGTGCCGTTTTTTCCAACAGCAGGGCAAAACGCGGGATTGAAATTTAAAGCCGAAGTGAGCCGTGAGGTTCTGCGGGACCACTTGGAGCGCGCGGTCGGCGGTCCCGTTCATCTCGCTCCTGGCGGACCTGTGCTGGCGCGGCGCATCGGAATCGTGACCGGAGGAGCTGGCGGCGATGTGGCGAAAGCGGCCGAAGCCGGGGTGGACACATTCATCACCGGCGAGGGCCCGCATTGGTCCTACACGGTAGCGGAAGAGCTGGGAGTGAACCTTTTCTACGCGGGCCACTACGCCACGGAGACCTTCGGGGTGAAGGCGGCTGCGGAACTGGTGGCCGGAAAATTCGCCTTGCCTTGGCAATTCATCGACCACCCGACGGGACTCTGATCAATCCTCCGACTCGGCGGCGGAGAGGAGCTTGAAAGCTTTTTTGACATCGCTCACACGCAGGATGAGCAGACCCTTGCGGGCGCTGGGCATGGAGGCTAGGTAGGCGTATTCGATATTCACCTTCGACTTGGAAAGAAGGCGAGCAACGCGCGACAAGCTGCCGGGACGGTTGTCATTTTCGATCATGAGCACCTCGCTATCCAGCACAAGGGTGCCGTGGGCTTCCAAGAGGGCGATAGCGCGGCGAGTGTCACTCACAACCATGCGCACGGCGGCGTGGTCCACCGTATCCGAGACGGTGAGGCCGTAGATGTTGATATTCGCCTCGGCGAGCGCGTCACATATGTCCGCAAGCGTTCCAGGACGGTTGGCGATGAAGATGGCGAGTTGCTCGACGATGCGGACATTTTTCATAGGACTTTACTTTCGCTATGCAGGCCGCCCGAGTCCATTGGAAAAAGGCGGGGCTTGCCAGTGCCATGCGGCGGGGCGATGGATGGGGCATGCCGAATCCCAAAAACAGCGGAAACAATAAACCGTTGGAAAGCCGCTCGAAGGGCAAAAAATCCAAGCCCCGCAAATCGCCGCGCCAAGCGGCAAGCAAACCAAATTCCGCCAGGCCGCCCAAACGCGGCGGCACATTTCAGAAGAACACAGGCGAGCCCTCTCAAAAACTCCGCGCCTCGATCCTGCGTCAGATCTCCCAACGCCCATTGGACGCTGCTGGAATCGCTTCCGCGCTGGACCTCCCGCCGGCCTGGAAAGGCAAACTCCTCCAGTTGTTGAGGGAAATGGAGACCGCCGGCGACATCGCCCGCATCCGCAGGGACCGCTACATCATTCCCAAGGAGGCCGATCTTTTCACGGGCATCCTCCAGATGCACGCCAACGGCGGAGCGCATGTGCTTAATGAAAAGCAGGGCGAGCCAGACCTCTACATCCGGGC
Organism: Terrimicrobiaceae bacterium; assembly: GCA_044340205.1. Classification (GTDB taxonomy): domain Bacteria; phylum Verrucomicrobiota; class Verrucomicrobiia; order Chthoniobacterales; family Terrimicrobiaceae; genus UBA967. Next base: position 8,853 of record JBIIUB010000029.1, on the reverse strand, counting down.
CGAGAATTGTTTCACCGCCATGCACGGAGACCGGGTCGTGGCGCGCATCTCGAGCCAACCCGAAGAATCAGGCTTTTTTTCCAGACCCGAGCGGCGGCGCGAAGGCAAGGTCATCCGCGTCCTTACTCGCGCCAATGAAACCATCGTCGGCACACTCCAACGCTCGAAAAACTTCTTCTATGTCGTGGCAGACGATCCGCGATTCGTCCAGAACCTCTATGTCAAACCGCCCGCCCCGCCGCTTCTGGCAAAAGTCGGCGACAAAGTGGTCGCAAAGCTCGACTCTTGGCCGTCCCGCCATGTGAACCCCGAGGGACACCTCATCGAAATCCTCGGCCCGACCGGTGCGCCGGGCGTCGACATGCTCTCGATCATTCGCAAGCACAGGCTGCCACTGGAATTTCCCCATGATGTCCTGCGCGAGGCCGAGCGCGTCTCGCCGGAGGTTGACCCCGCCGATGCCGCCAAGCGCGAGGATTTGCGGGACCGCTTTATTTTCACCATCGACCCGGATGACGCGAAGGACTTCGACGATGCCATCAATGTCGAACGCATTCCCGACGGTTGGCGTGTCGGCATCCATATCGCCGATGTCTCCCACTATGTGAAACCCAAGTCCGCCCTCGACCGCGAGGCGCATACGCGAGGGAACAGCGTTTATCTGGCCGACAGGGTCATCCCGATGCTCCCCGAGGCCCTCAGCAATGGCATCTGCAGCCTCAAGCCGCAGGTGGACCGCATGGCGTTCTCCGTCTTCGCCGAGATCCTGCAGAGCGGAAAAATCCAATCCGTCCGCTTCGCCAAGACAGTCATCCGCAGTGCCGCGCGGCTCACCTACAAACAGGCGTTTGCCATTCTCGAGAAGCCGCCGAAAAAAGGCGACCTCCTCTCCGAGCGCGTCCACACCGCATGGGAACTCTCCTCCCTGCTGCGCAAAAAACGCTTCGCCGCCGGATCCCTCGATCTGGAATTTCCTGAAATCAAGGTCTGGCTCGACGAAACCGGCCGCCCTGTGCGACTCGAGCGCGTGGAGAACGACATTTCCCACCAACTCATCGAGGAACTCATGCTCCTCGCCAACGAACTCGTCGCCCGCGAACTCAAGCACCGGAAGCAACCAGCAGTTTACCGCATCCACGAGAAGCCGGACCCCGACAAACTCGCCGAGTTCCGGGAATTCGCCGCCTCGCAAGGCATCCGCGCCGGCGACCTCACGCACCGTCCCGAGCTTCAAAAACTCCTCGCCTCCCTGCATGGCAAACCCTTTGCCTCAGCCGTGAAGATCGCCCTGCTGAAAAGCCTCAAGCGCGCCCGCTATTTTCCCGAGCCCCTCGGCCATTACGGTCTCTCGAAGCCAGACTACACCCACTTCACCAGCCCGATCCGGCGCTACAGCGACCTCATCGTGCACCGCGCCCTCGAGCGCCAACTCGGCCTCACCAAGAGCGGCCCGGATTCCTCCGCCCTCGGCGCCATGGCCGAACATATCTCCACCACCGAACGCTCTGCCGCCGATGCCGAGAAGGAATCCGTGCGCCTCAAAAAGCTCGAGTTCTTCCAACTCCAAACCACTGAAGGCAAACGCCAGAAATTCCGCGCCATGATTATGGATGTCCGGAATTTCGGATTCTTCGTCGAGCTGCCCGAGTTTCTGCTCACCGGCCTCGTCCATGTCTCCTCACTCGAAGGCGACTTCTACATCCACGAACCCTCTCGCGGACGCCTCTGCGGACGAAAAACCAAGAAAGTCTACCAGGTCGGCGACTTCTTGGAGGTGGCCGTCGATCGCGTGGATATGTTCAAGCAGCAGGTGGATTTCAAACCCGCCTGAGCCCACCACTTCGCCGCGAAAAAAAGGTCTGACGAGATTCTGAAATTCCCTCTTGCCCCCACCCTGCACGCCGACTACAAACACTGCCTTCAAGATTCCTCCGATTCATGGGAAAAATTCTCATCATTGTCTCAATTGTTCTCGCTGCGGCATCCGCCGGCGTGGGCTTTGTAAACCGAAGCCATCTCCTTAAAACAAAGGAAGACCTTGCCGCATCCCAGCAAGAGACGGTGACAGTCAAAACCAACCTCGAGGGAGAGATCAAAAAGTATGTCGAGGCAGACAAGACGATCTCCGAACTCACCGCTCAAAAACAAGGCCTCGACTCCGACCTCGCCAAACAACGCACCGAAGTCAGCGCAAAAACAACCCAGCTCACCGAAGCTCAATCAAAACTCACCAAAGCCGAGGGCGACTTGGCTATCGCAAATACCGACATCCTCACCAAAGCCGAGAAAATCACCCAACTCGAAGCACAAGTCGCTGCCGCAGCCACCGCCGTGCAAACCCCGGTCTCTACCGAGGAAGACAAAGCTCGCATCACCGAACTCGAAACCCTGAATACCAAACTTGATGAGGACAACAAGAACCTCGAAGGCAAGTTGGTCGCACTCCAGAAGGCAGCGCGCGAAAAAGAAACCAAGCAAGGCCTCACTCGGGTCACCGGCCGCGTCCTCGCCGTCAACCAAGCCTGGAATTTCGTCGTTCTCAGCCTCGGAAACAAAAGCGGCATAGAGAGCAACATGGAATTCCTCGTCAAACGCGGCTCCACCCTCATCGGCAAGGTCCGCACGACCACAGTGGAACCCGCCACATCCATTGCAGACATCATCCCAGCGAGCCTCGCTCGCGGACTCAGCATCCAACCCGGCGATGACATCATTTACCAAACTGCTCAAAATTAGCCTACTCATCCTCCTGGCGGCCGCCATCACCGGTTGCGCCACGGATGACTCCACCTCCGCCGCCCACAGCGAAGGCTCCCTTCCATGGAACCGCCCCGCATCCTGGGAAGGCGCTGGCGCCCTCGGCTCGGCCATGCAAGGCACTCGCTAAAAAAGGCGCCTTAAGCGATCCCCCCGCTTCGACACCTGCTTTAGAAAACAAGCATCCAAAGCTATTTGTCGGTTTTTAACGCATGCTTGTTACTTCAGCAAACCCCCTATCGTGTCTTTGTAAACCTTTCGTCCGATACTTTCGCCAAGGACAGTCAAATTCGTGATATCATCCATTGGAAGGAGCCGACTATTTCACCCACCCTTGCGGCAGTTCTCGAACATTTCGGCTGGCATGGGGTGGTCGAGCTGCCAGATCATCTTGATCGGGCGTTCGCTTTCGTGGCTTACATAATTGGCTTGGCCGAGGTAGGTGAAGGGAAGAGTGAAATCGTTCTGCCGCTTCTTTTCTCGGGCAAAAACCAGGATTCTGTAACCCCGGTTGGCATGATTAATCAAATTTTGTCCTGTGGGGCTTGCCTCCGAGGTATTGGATTGTGATTCCCAATGAATTCTATCTGAACTGATTGGGTAGTCTGCATACATAGTGCTCGGAGAAAATTCGTTTTCGGATTTTTGAAATGTGACAAGCAGCGCGTAAGCGCGATGGTTCGGAAAATGCAAAACACCAACGCCTTGTTGCCCTGGACTGGTCATTGAGGTTGCGCCCATTAGTGACTGAATGTCAGAATTGGTGTATTTTGCGTGGACTTCGAAAGGCGTGGCATCATTCAGGCTCAGGACGCGTGTGCGATCATTCACAAGGTCTAGAATTTCGATGCAATCGGACAGGATGGTCTGGTTGGCGGCAAGTTTACTGAACGATTCCTTGATGGTGCTGAATCCAAGATGGGCACCGGTTTTTCCCCACAATTGGAAATGGATCGCCATGGCACTCGAGTCAGCTTTTTCGATGGCCTCCTCAATTTTGCTGGCCTGAAGAAGCGAAAGAACATGGCGCAGGCGGGCGATTCCGCTCCGCCCGGACATGCCGGCCAGTTTGATCACTCCTGCGCGGAGTTTTTCCAGATCGGGGTCCGTTGGCGTCTCTTGCAAGCGGGCGGCGGACTTGAGTTCTGACCAGGTTTTGTTTTTGCCAAGAATTTCCAGAGCTTCGTAGCCGTGGTGGTTGGCAAAGTTTTTAAATGTTGGGGCGCTCTGCGTGTCCGATTGGAAGGTTTCGAGATGCTCGATGAGTTGGGCACGGAGGTTGTCGAGATTCGCTTTGATGTTCCGAAGCACATTTTCGCGGGCGACTTTTTCAAAGCGGATGCTGCAACCGGCCGGGAGGTGTGGAAAACCAGACTCGAGTTCGCGAACGATATTGAAGCGGTCCTTGCGGAGGAGTGCTTTGAATTTGCGGTCGACACGATAGCGTTTGTGGAGGTGCCCAACGAAATCCAGAACAGTGAGGCATTCCTTGCCTGGGTGCAGGCGCAAGCCTCGCCCGAGTTGCTGCAGAAAAACCGTCAAGCTATCCGTGGGCCGGAGGAATAAAACGGTATCTACCTCAGGGATATCCGCCCCCTCGCTGAGCACGTCGACCGTAAAGAGAAAGTTCAGCTCTCCTTGGCGAAACTTTTTCAATGTTTCGGCACGGTCTTGGTCGATGGTTTCGCTGATGAAACATGCCGATGGGAGACCTTGCGCATTGAATTGCTCGACCATGAACTGCGCGTGGCCGACGCTCGCGCAGAATCCAATACAGCGGACGCTGCGGATGTCGTTTTGGTATCTCTCCAGCGCTGAGACAATGGCGCGCAGACGCTGCTCGGCTAGAGCGTGGGCTCCGGTGTAAACATTGGTCAACTCGGTTTGGTTGAATCGCCCCTGCGTCCAGAATTTATCGGCATCCAGCGACACCGGATCCTGGACAACAAAATAGTGAAATGGCACAAGGAGCTTTTCGTCGAGGGCCTCGGGAAGACGAATCTCAGCAGCGAAGCGATTGTGGAACTCTGCCACGACGCTGCTGCCATCCATTCGCTCCGGTGTGGCCGTGAGGCCTAGTAGAATGTCGGGCTCAAACTCTTGGGTGAGGGTTCGATAGGTGGGCGCCGTGCTGTGATGCGCCTCATCGATTACAATGATGCTGTAGAAATTCTTGCCGAGGTGTTTGAGCAGTTCCCTGTTTTCCAGCATGCCAATCGAGCAGAAGAGGTGATCATGCCGATCCGCTTCATGGTTCCCGACCAAAAGATCGCCGAAGTTCGGGTCTCGCAGAACAGTGCGATAGGTGTGGACTGCTTGTTTGAGGATTTCCTCGCGGTGTGCAGTGAAAAGCAGGCGAGGCCTGTGACCGAGGCGATCACATTGACGCTTGTAATCGAACGCGGCGACGACGGTTTTCCCCGTTCCTGTCGCGGCAACCACAAGATTGCGCCGGTAGCCGGCCACGCGCTCGGCTTCAAGCGCTTCAAGAATTCGCTCCTGAAATGCGTGTGGCTTGATCTCGAAAAAGACCATCGGGAACTCGGCCTCAGCCTTCTGCTTCGCATAGGTAATTGCCTCCCTGAGAACTTCGGGGCGATCGGGATCAAAAGGAATGAATTCGCGGCTGTTCCAGTAAGTTTCGAATTCGACGCGGAACTTTTCGATAATGTGAGGCTGGTCCTGCGCTGTGACTTTGAGGTTCCACTCGAGACCCTCTGTCATAGCAGCATCCGACATATTGGATGAGCCGATGTAGGCCGTGGAAAATCCTGACTCGCGGTGGAAATGGTAAGCTTTTGCGTGAAGTCGGGTGCGTTTGGTGTCGTAGGAAACGCGAACCTGTGCTGTGGCAAGTCGGGCAATCCATTCAACGGCGCGTGCATCCGAGGCGCCCATGTAGGAAGTCGTGATCAAACGAATCCGAACGCCACGATCCGAAAGTTCCCTCAGCGAGTCCGCAAGCAGTCGCAGTCCCGACCATTTGATGAATGAAACAAGAATGTCGACGCGGTCGGCAGATGCCATTTCGAGAGCCAACTCGTTCGCGAGTGGAGGATCTGTCTGCGCACCGGTGAAGAGGCTGCTTTCGGCAAGCGGGGTGAGAGGACGAGGAAGACCGGGCTTGGCGAGATAGGTCGGTGTGATTTCGGTCAGTAGTTTCGGCTCAGCGGACGGAAGGAAATCGCCGCTGGCATGTTGCATTTCCCCGAGGGAAAAGATTTTTTCGAGGAGCTCGTTGCACAGGGCGAGGCGGTCTGCGGTGGAAGTCTTTTGACGCAACGCTGCTTCGACGAAACGGGAAACAAAGGCCGAGTATTTCGAAGGCTCCTCCTCGGGATCGATCTTTGAGAAAATCGAGCGCAATTCCGGGTGCGCTTCGAGAAAACTTTCCAGTCTCTTGCTTTGAACCTGCTCGTAGATGCCGGGGAGAAAGTTGCCGGAACTCATGGCGTGGCGAGCATAGCAAGAATAGGCACATCGGCTGGCGCAAGGATGCTTCGATCAATCTCGTGGTTTGAAAACCAACCAATTTCCGAGTGCTCCAACGCCGTCGGAACGCCAGAAAGAATCCTTGCCCGACACGGGATGAGTCGGATCGAGGATTTTTCGTAGTGGTGTTCAACCATTTCGAGGATTTGGAAAATCTCGGTCTGAATAAGGAGTTCCTCTTGAAGTTCCCGGACCAAGGCCGCCTCAATCGACTCGCCTTCCTCAAGCTTTCCTCCGGGAAATTCCCAAAAGCCGCCGAGGCACTTTCCCTCGGGTCGCTTGGCGAGAAGGAACCGGCCAGCTTCATCTTCAATAATGGCGCAAACGACGGAAATCATATTGCCGAGAAGCTCAACAAGAATGACCCGCTACGACTCCAAAAAATTCTTCAGAATTTGCTTGCCGTGTTGGGTGAGGATGGATTCGGGGTGGAATTGGACGCCGTAGACGGGCAGGTCGCGGTGGGCGAGGCCCATGATTTCGCCTTCGGCGGTTTCGGCGGTGATTTTGAGGCAGGGGGGGAGGGTTTCGCGTTTGACGATGAGGGAGTGGTAGCGGGTGGCTTCGAAGGGGCTGGGGAGGCCGGTGAAGACATTCTCGCCGGTGTGCAGGATGGGGGAGGTTTTGCCGTGCATGAGGCGCGGGGCACGGATGACTTCGCCGCCGAAGACTTGGCCGATGCTCTGGTGGCCGAGACAGACTCCGAGGATGGGGATTTTTCCGCTGAACTCGCGGATGGTGTCGCAACTGATGCCGGCCTCGGTGGGTGAGCAGGGGCCGGGGGAGACGACGATTTTTTCGGGGGCGAGCTTGGCGATATCGGCGAGTGTGATTTCGTCGTTTCGCTTCACGAGCAGGTCGGCACCGAGTTCGCCGAAATACTGGACGAGGTTGTAGGTGAAGGAATCGTAGTTATCGATGACGAGGATCATGCGAGCGGGAAGCAAAGAGGTTTAACCACGGAGGACACGGAGATCACGGAGGTGGAGGGGGGTGAAGAAAAGGAAATAGAGGTTTTTGAATCATCTCCGTGTTCTCTGTGTCCTCTGTGGTTAATTTTCATTTTGATTTTCTGGCGCGGTCGATGGCGCGCATGCCGGCCATGGCTTTGTTGACGGTCTCTTGGTATTCGCCTTCGGGTGTGGAGTCGGCAACGACACCGCCGCCGGATTGGACGAAGGCTTTTCCGTCCTTGAGAAGGACGGTGCGGAGGGCGATGCAGGAGTCGTGGTTGCCGTCGAAGCCGAAGTAGCCGACGGCGCCGGAGTAGGAGCAGCGCTTGCTTTTTTCGAGTTCGTTGAGGATTTGCATGGCGCGGACCTTGGGCGCTCCGGAGACGGTTCCAGCGGGGAATGTGGCGCGCATGACATCGAAGGCGCTGCGGCCTCCGGCGAGCTTGCCGGAGACATGCGAGACGATGTGCATGACATGGCTGTAGCGCTCGATCGTCATGAAGTCGGTGACTTTGACTGAGCCGTATTCCGCGATGCGGCCGACATCGTTGCGGGCGAGGTCCACGAGCATGAGGTGCTCGGCGCATTCCTTCGGATCGGCCATGAGATCGGCGGCGTTGGCGTTGTCGTCCTCAACCGTTGCGCCACGGCGGCGTGTGCCGGCGATGGGGCGGATCTCGACGAGGTCGCCGGTGAGGCGCACATGGACCTCGGGCGAACTGCCTACGAGGGAGTATCCGCCGGGACAGCGCAGGCAGAACATGTAGGGCGAGGGATTCACAAACCGCAGGGCGCGGTAGAGATCGAGGGCGTCGTCGTGGAATTCGGTTTCGAAACGCTGGGCGAGCACGATTTGGAAAATATCTCCCGAGCGGATGTATTCGTGCGCGCGGTGGACCATGGCGTGGTATTCCTCGCGGGTCGTGTTCGAAGTGGATGGCGCGGCGGCGGGCGTGGATTCCGTGAAGATCGGCTCAAAGGCGAGGGGCTTGGAGAGGGACTCCAGGATTCCACGAATTCGCTCGCGGGCGGCCTCGTAGGCAGCGGCGGGATTTTCTTTTTCGGGAAAGGCATTCGCGACAATCCGAATCCGGCGTTGGCGGTGGTCGAAGGCCACAACAGCCTCTGTGACCATGAAAAACATGTCGGGAATTCCGAGCTCATCCTTTGGCGCAGGCGGAATGGTGGGCTCAAACCAGCGGATGCAATCGTAGCTCAAGTAGCCGACTGCGCCGCCATGGAAGAGGGGGAGTGCGGGATCTACCTCGGTGCGGTAGGTGGCCATCCACTTTTCGAGTTCATCGAGCGGGTCGCAGTCGGTCTCGAAGGTGCGGGAGGTTCCGTTTTCCGTGAGCGTGAGGGTTTTTCCCGTGGCGGTGAAGGTCGCCCGCGCCCCGAAGCCCAGAAAGGAGAATCGGCCGGTCTGGTCTTTTTGCTCGGCGGATTCGAGGAGAAAGGATGGGGCCTCGCCACACAGCTTGGCGAAGGCGGAGACCGGCGTGTCGCCATCCGCCACGATCTCGCACATGACTGGCACGACGCGGTCGGTGGCCGCTTTTTCCAGAAAAGCGGAGCGCGACGGGGTGACCGGCATCATGTGAACGAAACCTTCGGCGCCTCGCGCTCGGCGGGGTTTTCGACTTGGAACAAC
>JBIIUB010000069.1:0-15019 GCA_044340205.1 Terrimicrobiaceae bacterium | reverse complement strand
GCGGCTTCCTGGCTCGCGGAGAACCTCTCCGCTGAGTTTGAGCACGACCCGTTTGTAGCGGACATGGGATGTTTGGGACATGGGCGAGTGCCCACATAGAACCGCATCAGGGCTCCGGAGAAAAGGACAAATCAAAACGCGCGCCCGGAGTCAGCGGAAATCCCCGCAGAAATTCGGCGGCTGGCAGGCGCTTGCGTCCTTCGAGTTGCACACTCAGGAGCCTCAGGGAGCCCTTCGCGCAGGCCACCACAAGTGCGTCGGCATCCGCTTGTAGAACGCTGCCCGGAATGCCCGAGGCAGGATCTTCCACTGCGGAGTGGATTTTTAAAACATGACCCGAGATGCGGGCAAATGCTCCCGGCCATGGCGACATCCCCCGCACCCGCAGGGCGAGCTCAGACGCGGGCCGGTTCCAATCCAGAAAGCCATCCGTCTTTTTCAATTTCGGCGCGTAGGTGGCTTTTTCCGGGGCTTGAGGCGTGCGGGGCGCGTTGCCCGCCGCCTGCAGTTCCAAGGCATGGAGAAGGCATGGCGCGGCGAGCGCCGCCAGACGGTCGTGGAGTTCACCGGTCGTTTCTAGTAGGCCTATTTCCAAAACCTCCTCGAGCAGGACATCCCCAGTATCGAGGCCCTCGTCCATATACATCACGGTCATTCCCGTGGTGGCATCTCCTGCGAGGATTGCCGCGTGGATCGGCGATGCGCCGCGATGGCGGGGCAGGAGCGAGGCGTGGAGATTGAGGCAGCCGAGGGGTGGCAACTCCAGAACGGACTTCGGTAGAATCTGACCGTAGGCCACGACTACCATGACATCCGGCTTCAGGCTCCGCAGCATTTCGAGGGATGCCGCATCGCGGAGCTTGGGAGGTTGATGCACAGGAATTCCGCGTTCCACGGCCAGCTGTTTGATCGCCGAGGCGCGCGGCTTCAGGTCGCGACCGGCGGGTTTGTCGGGCTGTGTGATGACGCCAGGCACTTCGTATTTTCCCGACTCGAGGAGAGCCTTCAAGGCGGGGAGTCCGATCTCCCCGGTGCCGCAAAAAACAACACGCATCATTTTTAGAATCCCAGTCGTGAAGTGGCAGCCTGACGCGCCATCTGCGCGCGGGACATCATGAGTTCCCCAGCCGTAACCTCGCGCTGGCCGAGGGATGAGGCACAGCCGGTGCAGAGGTAGTCGTAGATTTCCTTGTCGGGCAGGACGAGTAGAAGCTTCTCGCGCACCGGCATGGCGGTGGCGCATTTCTTGCAATAGAGCGACGAGGCGCGAAGGCTTTCAAATTGCTGCATGGGTCAGACGGATTTCAGGTGGTTGGTTTCATCCACACTAAATCCACATCTTCGCTGGATCAATCTTCGCGGCGCTCCCCGAATCGCGATTGTGCTTGCCAGACCAGTATCGAATTGGTTTTTCGAGAGCCTCACTTAAAACTCACCATGTCCGACACAACCATTCTTTCCATTCGCGCCCGCCAAATCCTCGATTCGCGCGGCAATCCCACCATCGAAGCCGATGTCGAACTCGCCGGCGGAGCTATTGGCCGTGCAGCGGTTCCCAGCGGCGCCAGCACAGGTGAACACGAGGCGGTGGAGCTTCGCGATGGAGACAAAGCCAGATATCTCGGCAAAGGCGTGACCAAAGCGGTCGCCAATGTTTCTAAACTTCTCACTCCTGCTCTGATCGGTCTCGATGCGGCGGATCAGGTGTCGGTGGATAAAACCATGATTGCCGTTGATGGCACGCCGACGAAAAAGAAAGTCGGAGCCAATGCCATCCTCGCTGTCTCTCTCGCGACCGCAAAGGCCGCCGCCGCGCAGATAGGCCAGCCCCTTTACAAATACCTCGGCGGACCCAATGCCAAGGTGCTTCCCGTGCCGATGATGAACATCCTCAACGGCGGCGCGCACAGCGATGCTCCGATTGATTTCCAGGAGTTCATGATCGTGCCAAAGGACTTCCCAACCTTCTCCGAGGCCCTTCGTGCAGGCACTGAGATTTTCCATGCCCTCAAGAGCGAACTCAAAGGCCGCAAACTCTCCACCGCCATCGGTGACGAAGGTGGATTCGCCCCGGCCCTCTCCAGCGCCGAAGACGCTCTGGACTCGATCGCCAAAGCCGTGAAAGCCGCCGGCTACAAATTCGGCAAAGAAATCTTCATCGCCCTCGATTGCGCCTCCAGCGAGTTCTACGACTCTGCCAAGAAGGCCTATGTCTTCAAGAAGTCTGATGGATCCAAGCGCAGTGCCGATGAGCTCGTCGCCTACTACGCTGGCCTCTGCAAAAAATATCCGATCATCTCGATCGAGGACGGCTGCGCCGAAAACGATTGGGTCGGCTGGAAAAAACTCACCGACGCGCTCGGCTCGACCACCCAGTTGGTCGGCGACGACCTATTCGTCACCAATGTGGAATTCCTCCAAAAAGGCATCGACCAAGGCGTGGCAAACTCGATCCTCGTCAAAGTGAACCAAATCGGCTCGCTCACCGAGACCCTCGACGCCATCGAACTCGCCAAGGAAAACAAATATACAGCAGTCATCAGCCACCGCTCTGGCGAGACCGAGGATGTAACCATCGCTGACATCGCCGTGGCCACAAATGCGGGTCAGATCAAGACCGGTTCACTCTGCCGCACCGACCGCGTCGCCAAATACAACCAGCTCCTCCGCATCGAAGAGGAACTCGGCGACAACGCCATCTACGGCGGCAAAATGCGCTGAGTCGGGATTGACCACTGGGGACACAGAGTTCACAGAGGATGGAAGAGGAAGACAAGAAGGGGTGATTTGGACCCCTTCTTTCAACCCCCGATCAAGAGTCAAATTCCTGTTCTGTTCATTCTGTAAATTCTGTCCGATACCCCGCTTTAGCTTCAATCAATGTCGAGGGGCACGGTCTTGGATCGTGCCTTTCGCGTTTTCGAGTTCCTTGCGTTGTGCGGGGGTGAGGTTGCCGTGGAGTGCGGCGTTGTAGTTTTCGAGGGCTTGGGTGGCGAATCCGCGCTTCGCCCATGCTTGGGCGAGGTGGATGTGGATGATGGTTGGCTCCTCTTTTTGCTTTTGTGCGAGGGCGAGGAGTTTTTCGAGGGCGGCGATTTCGGTGGTGGGGTCGTTGGCCTCGCGGGAGATCCGGGCCTGCAGCCATAGCACGGATGGGGTGTTTGAAGCCTTGGCGGAAAGAGTCGCTGATTCCCCAGCGGCTCCGGAGATGTTGCCGGTCTCGAGGAGGGCGAGGGCGAGGAGGTAGCGGGCTTGGGTGGACGAGGGGTCCTCTTTGAGAGCAAGTTCAGCCTCTTTTTTTGTTGTGGGCCATTGCTTCAGCGCTGCAGCGAGTGTGGCTGATTGCGTGAGCACGAGGGGATCGCGCGGCGCAGTCTGGCGGGCTTTGGACATCGACTCCCGGGCGTCTTTGTTTTTTCCCAGGAAGAGCATGACCATGGCGGTCTGGGCATCATGAAGAGCGGTGTCCCGCTCGTTGGAAAACATGGGGTCGCCGGATGAGGTGTCTTCAGGTTCCTTGCCTCGTCGATAGAGCAGGCCCTGATTGTCAATTTTCGCGAGATGCCACTCGGGAGATGAATTCAGCATTTCGACCAGTGGACGGGAGTCTTCCAATGGAACGGAGAGAAGAATGGATTGAAACGGAGTGTTGCGATCCTCCTCGCGCCAGCGCACCGGCGAGGCGGCGAGTTCTCGGATCGATCGGGCATCGGGCGCGCGCGAGGCGAGGCCGGGCGAAAGAAGGCGCGCCGCCGAGAGGGCGGGGGCATTAAGGAAAACGCGCCCCTCACCGGCTTGTTCGAACAAATCAATGGGAGACAGAAGCCGTATATCCCGAATGTCACTCCGCGAGGCTTGGAATGCCTCGAAGGTGCCGAGTCCTGCGACGAGCAACGCTGCAATAAGGAGTCCCCAGCGGATGCGGTTTTGAAAGTCCACCGGGAGTTTTTGAGAAATCCAGGCGATGGCCAAAAAGCTCAAAAAAACCGGCGCGGCCACGCAGATCGCGCGGCATACATCCGCTCCTGGCAGTCCCGCGAGTGCAAAGCCTGCAGCGGCGAGGCGATCCAGCCATCCTGCGTCCCCGGCGTAACCCGCCATGGCGGCGCGCAGGCTCTCGGCGCGGGAAAAAAAACAAGGGGAGGCCGCCGCAATGGCTGCCAAGGCGCCTGCAACGATGGGGAACCTAGATTTGCCTTTCACCGGAGAATGATCGTTTGCCATGTGCGTTTGCGCCAATAAAGTGATTGCCATGCACGGCAAGACAACCCTCGTCGCACTTATCATTATGAGTTTTTTTGGATTCGGCAGCAAAGTAAAAGCCCTCGAGGCCGGAGCGCCTGCTCCCGTGCCCGTTGCGGTTGATCAGGACGGCAAGGCTTTCGCGTTTGCGGATGTCTATGCCAAGGGCATCACGCTTGTTTATTTCTACCCGAAAGCGGACACCCCTGGCTGCACGGCACAAGCCTGCTCGCTGCGGGATTCTTTCGAGTCGCTGAAGGCTGAGAGTCTGCAAATCGTCGGCGTGAGTCGGGATACGCCCGCTTCGCAGAAAAAATTCCAGCAAAAATACAATCTCCCGTTCAGCCTTGTTGCGGATGCGGACGGCAAGGTCGCCGAGGCCTTTGGGGTGGGGGGAGTGATGGGCCTTCCTGTGAGCAAGAGGCAATCGTTCCTGATCAAGGATGGGCGTGTTGTCTGGATGTCCCCATCGGCTAAAACCGGCGAACACGCTGCCGAGGTGCAGTCCGCTCTCGATTCGCTGAAATAACCGCAGGTTTCAGCGGGAGCCGCCTTTGAGAATGGCGCGAACGCCTTCCTCGGTGCCTTGGAAGAGAATCAGGAAGCACATTTCCTTTTCACGGCTTAAAGCAACGGCGTATTCCGGATCGATCTGGGCTGTGCGCCACTCTCCTTCCGGAATGACGATATTCCATGGGGATGCGCTGAAGACGGCGAGTTGAGCTTTCAGCGCGGGCAAGCCCACGACAGCGAGGGGTTGTTTCTCAAACTGCAGAATACCGGCGGAGTCTACCTTGCCTCCGACTCCGAGCAGGAAGGGCGGGGTCTTGAAGCCGTCGAAGCCTTTCAAGACAAACCAATCCTCCAACTCCTCGGGCGGCACAGTCACCTCTTGAAAAGCCAAGTTCTCCGCATTCAGAATGGCTTCCGCGATTTCCAATCCATCCGTTGGAAATGAGGCTGGTCGGCCGAGGAAGTCCCAGGTCAGCACAAAAATCAAAAGCACAAATCCGATGATCACCGAAATGATCGCTGGGTCGCGGGGATTAAAATGCCGAGTCGGAATGGCCTGAACCTGCGCTGCGAATCCGCCCAAGGCCTCGTCCGGGACCTCGGTGTCCTTGAAGGCTGTTCGCAGGCTCGCGTCGATGTGCGATTGCTTTTCGTAGTCGGCCTGTAGCTCCGGAGATTTGGCAAGCGCCTTTAATGCGCTTTGCATCACGGGCGGGACATCGCCGTTTGGATCATCCACATGGCAGGCGAGAATGCGTCGTGCTGCGGCGGGTCTCATGGGCGGGGAGCCTCCTGTTTGGAAAAATCCTCGCGCGCGGCGGTTAGGATGGAGGGAAGCTCCTTTTCCGTTTTGCCGATGATGACAGCGATCTGGTCGGGATCGAAAAGCCTCAGATGCAGGAGAGCGAGCGCACTGCGGCCTGGTTCCTGGATTTTATGCAGTGTGGCGAGTGTCGAGTATTTCTCCTCGGCGGGTTCGCTCTGACGCGGGATTTTTTGTCCCTCGCGAAAGAGCATCGCAAAAAACAAACGCCGCCTTCTTCTTGAGGAGACTAGATCGTTTCGCGCCGCCACGCCTTGGAGGGCCTTTGAGACCATTTCGGTCGCAGTAGCCTCCCGGCCAGTCAGGACTAAGGCATACATCCAGCCCGAGCGCAGGAATCGCCATTCTTTAGGGAGGTTGGTCATTTCGCTTTTTTGTAGGGGGAGAGTCAGTCGATCTCAAGCCCGCATTCAGCCAAAGAGTGGCTGCCCCGCATGGACTCGAACCATGAATAATGCCTCCAAAGGGCACTGTGTTACCATTACACCACAGGGCAAGGTGGAATTAGATATTGCCCGGAGAGCGGCCGGGACGCAAATGTTTTCCATGAACAAAAAAACGCGCAACCGACTTTTGGCTTTGGGATGTCTTCTTGTCTTCCTCGCGCTTGGGGGGCTCTTTTACATCAACTGGGTTGTCCAGCGTCCCTTTGCGGTCATTGTTTTTCTTGCGGACAACCTCACTCCATCTGTTCTGACGCCTGCGAGGAATTATCAGGGCGGGGCGGATCACCGGCTGCAGATCGAGAAGTTTCCAAATATTGCGCTCGTCACGACCCATGCGAATGACTTTGCGGTTCCAGATGCCGCCGCAGCCGCGAGCTCGATTGCAACGGGCCAAAAGGGCAACAACGGCATGCTGGGAGTGAATGCCGGTAAGGGCGCGCTGCCGACGCTTGTGGAAATAGCCCGCCAGCGTGGACGCGCCACCGGCATTGTTTCAAACGCCTCGATCACCGATGCCACGGCAGCCGCGTTCTATGCCGAGACCTCCGACCCGCTCGACTACCCTGTCATTGCGCGCCAGTTGGTCGAGTCGCAGGGAGTCGATGTGATCATGGGCGGAGGTGCGGCGGATTTTGTCTCTGACGGGCAGGGTGGCCGTCGAAACGATGCAAGGGACCTCATCCAAGAGATGCGTGACAAAGGCTATGATGTCGTGCGCTCGGAGTCGGAGTTGGAGGGCACGCCCTCTTGGAGAAGCCCGAAAACACTGGGTCTTTTCAGCATGGGAAATCTGAATTTCGCCGATGAATTCGCCGCCGAGGCTGGCCAGCCGAGCCTTTCGACAATGGTGAGAAATGCCATTCGGCTCCTTCAATACAATGCCCGTGGCTACCTGCTGATCGTCGATGCCGGACTCGCTGGAAAATCTGCCGCACAGAATGAAGGGGAGCGGACCCTGCGCGAAATCCTCGCCCTCGATGATGCCGTGGCCGAGGCGGTGCGCTATGCGGGGCCGAAGGCTCTGATCCTCGTTGTCGGCAAGCGCAATGTCGGTGGGCTGCGTCTCAATGGGTATCCCTTCCGCAACGACAAGGGCGTGGGCCTGCTGGGCATCAATGCCCAAGGCGCGCCTTCGATCACTTGGTCCACCGGCCCCGAGTCGGGCACGCGCACGAGCCCCGAGGGACCGGTCTCGACCGAGCCTGCCGCCAGCAAGAGAGCGGCGGCCATTGGAGTCGCGGAGGATGCGATTGCTGTTGGCAGTGGGCCTGGAACCGAGGCGCTGAGAGGTTTTCAGGACAACACGGAGATTTTCCGCATCGTTCAAAAGGAACTCTGAGTCGCCTGTTCAGGGTAGCAATTTTTCCAGCGTGAGACGGGTTCCCTTTGCCTGGGGGGCATAATCGACATGGTCGAAAACCGTTCGAATTATGAGAAGGCCGTATCCACCGGGTTCAATGGTTTTCAAGTCGCGGACCGGGATGGCGGGTGGCTGAAATGGCTTACCGTAGTCGCGCAGAACGAAGCGTAGGCGGTTGCGAAGCCGTGTCATTTCGAGCCGCACGGATTTTACCACGCCGGCGTGGGCGTGGCGGATGATGTTCGTGCAGGCTTCGTCGAGCGCCATGACGATTCTGGCCTCCTCCTCTTCAGCGAATCCCGAACCGCCGAGAAAATCTCTCACGCCTTCGCGCACTTTCGCGAGTTGGGCGGGTTCGCTTGAAAAAACGATCCTGCGGGGAGCTTTCATAAATCCCTCCCGGAAATCTAACCCCTGCCCTTGGCTGCCAGCATTGCCAGGCGGCGCTTCTTGGCGGCATGGATGCTTCTGGTTGTCCATTCCCACAAAATCAGCGTCACGGGATAAGTCACTGCTGCCAAAAGAAGGCCTGCGGGAACAATGCCGACTAGAAATGGCATCGGAGCGTCCGAGAGCGAGGCGAGGAGGTCTGGATCCTTGAAATGCATCGGATCGCGGCCGGTCAGGAAGCAGCCCAGGCGGTATTGAAAATAGACGCAGAATGGAAAGGTGAACGGATTGCTGATCCATGTGCCCGCTATGGCGGCGGGGATGTTTGCCCGCAGAAAAAACGCGGTGAGTGCGGCGGCGATCATTTGGACTGGCAGAGGCATGAGCGCGAAGAACGCGCCTATGGCCATGCCGGTGGCAAATTTTTGGCCCGTGGGATGCCAGAGTTCATGCGCGAAGAGGCGGTCTCCGAAAATCCGGTGGATCCATGTGCCGCGAATGTGTTTTGCGCGCGGCAGGTGGCGCAGATACCGGCCAAATCTTGTGCGCCGCCACTGTATGGGTTTCATTTTCTCAAAGGGTCTCCGTGGTCTTGATGCTTGCCAGTCAAGATTGCTTCTGTTTTTTTCCACGCAACATGAAAAAAATCGAAGCCATCATCAAGCCCTTCAAAATGGAGGATGTCAAGGAGGCCCTCGCCGAAGTTGGTATCGAGGGAATGACTGTGAGCGAAGTCAAAGGTTTCGGCCGCCAGAAAGGCCACACCGAGATTTATCGCGGCAGTGAATATACGGTGGATTTTCTCCCCAAAGTCAAAATCGAGCTCGTCGTGAGCGATGCCATGGTGTCGAAGGCCATTCAGGCTATCACCACGGCAGCCAAGACCGGAAAAATCGGCGACGGCAAAATTTTCATCCTCCCGATCGAGAATGCTGTTCGCATTCGCACCGAGGAAACCGGCGACAGCGCTGTCTAAGGGAGCAATCGCTTGGCGCTCCCTGAATGGCTGATAGTCGTCATCCTCGGCATAGTCGAGGGTGCCACCGAGTTCATACCGGTCTCATCAACCGGGCATTTGCTGATCTTCCAGGAATGGCTGGATTACCGGCAGAGTGATCTTTTCAATGTCGTAATCCAGAGCGGAGCGGTCTTGGCCGTGCTGCCCCTTTTTAAGGATCGCCTGCGCATGATGGCCGACTGGCGGAGTCCGCAGAGCTTGGATTTTAATCTCAAAATACTCGTTGGCTTTCTCATCACGGTCGTCGGTGGACTCACGCTCGACAAACTCGGAATTGAATTGCCCGAGACGACCCTGCCCATCGCGGGTGCGCTGATTGTCGGGGGCATTTTATTCATTGTCGTCGAAAAAAAATTGCACGGTCGCGGGCTTGCGGACTGCATCACTTGGCCGGTTGTATTCATGGTGGCGTTTGCCCAGATTCTCGCAGCGGTCTTCCCCGGCACCTCGCGATCCGGGGCCACAATCATTTTTGCCATGCTTTGCGGTTTGAACCGTGTCGTGGCGACAGAGTTTTCCTTCCTGATTGGCATTCCAACGCTGCTTGCCGCCGGAGCCTACAAAATCCTCAAAGCCCTCAATGGCGGTGCCACCGAACATTGGGGCCTGCTTTTCTTGGGGACTGCGGTTTCGGCGATCGTCTCCTTCATCGCGGTGAAGTGGCTTCTGCGCTATGTCCAAACGCACACCTTCATTGGTTTCGGCGTTTACCGCATCATTCTTGGTCTCGTGTTGGTGTGGATGTTTTTTTCGCGCTGATCCAGAATTGCGGCCATTTGTTGACTTGGCAGTATTGCTCCCGTAGATAGACCTCCTCATCTCCTCGCCCAAGTGTCCCAGACTGACGAATACACAGTTGAAGTTCTCCGCGATCTGGGTCTGCTGACCAAGTCGCAGATCGAAGCCGCCCGTGCCAATATGGACGGGGGCGGGTTGCTCCACACTCTGCTTCAAGGGGGACTCGTCACACAGGAAGATGTGAGCCGAGCACTGGCTGCCCAGAACAGCATGGAGTTTGTGGACCTGGAACATATGCAGGTCGAACGCAATGTGGTCGAACATATGCCGGCAGAAGACGCGCGCCGCTACCATGCCTTGCCCGTCGCTCTTCGCGACGGGGTTCTCATCATTGCCCTCGCCGACCCAATGGCCATGCAGACGATGGACGACCTCACCTACAAGTTGAGGCGCGAATTGGAATTCGTCTGCGCCACGCCAGATGCCATTCACAAGCTGATCATCAAATTCCACGGGGACGCCGCTGATGCCACTTCAGACCTTCTCAAATCCATGGGCGAGGTCGAGGGGCACGATGTGGTTCGCGATCAAGACGAGGGCGATGCAGTGGAGGGCGACGCACCGGTCATTAAGCTCGTTTCGATGCTGCTTCTGGAGGCCTACTCGAACCGTGCGAGTGATATCCATATCGAGCCGCTCGAGACCAAGCTGCGCCTGCGTTTCCGCATCGACGGCGTGCTCCAAGAAATGCAGTCGCCTCCGAAGCGTCTTCACGGTGCCATCGTAAGTCGTCTCAAGATCATGTCCCGCACGATGAGCATCGCCGAGAAGCGTCTCCCGCAGGATGGGCGTATCCAAGTGCGGGTCGGTGAAAAATCCGTCGATCTTCGCGTTTCCACCATTCCGACAGTTCACGGGGAGAGTGTCGTGATGCGTATTCTCGACAAGACATCGCTCATGCTGGGTCTGCCCGACTTGGGTTTCCTTTCGGACGACCAGGCCAAGTTCGAGCAGTGCATCAACCTGCCCGACGGCATTATTCTTGTAACGGGCCCGACCGGTTCGGGAAAAACGACCACCCTTTACGGTTGCTTGAACTACATGAACAAGCCCGACCGTAAGCTCATTACGGTGGAAGATCCCGTCGAATATCAGATGAACGGCATCAACCAGGTGCCAGTCAATGTCAGCATCGGCATGACATTTCCGGCCGCGCTCCGCTCCATCCTGCGTCAGGCGCCGAACATCATCATGATTGGTGAGATTCGTGACAACGAGACCGCCAGCATTGCGGTGAACGCCTCGCTTACTGGCCACCTTGTTCTCTCGACCCTTCACACAAACGACGCCCCGAGTGCCATCGCGCGTCTAGTGGATATCGGAGTGAAGCCGTTTCTTGTCTCAAGTTCAGTCCGCGCTGTGGTCGCCCAGCGCCTTGTTCGCAGGCTCTGCCCGACCTGCAAGCAACCCGGCGAGTTGACGGAATATGAAATGAGCGCCCTGCAGATCGAGCCCGGTATGCTCTCGCAGGCCCGCGTCATGCAGCCTGTCGGTTGTGATGCTTGCAGGGGCAAGGGATTCAAGGGGCGAATGGGTATTTTTGAAATGTTCCTCGTCGATGACGAGGTGAGGAACATGGTCAACAACAACGCCTCCACCATCGCCCTGCGCCAACGCGCCCGGGAGCTAGGAATGAGGACCCTTCGCGAGGATGGAGTGCGAAAAGTGCTCGCCGGTGTCACCACCGCCGACGAAGTCATCAGTTCAACAATGGCGGATTTGGATTAACCAACATGGATTCCCGGCAAGTCACCGACATTTTTGTGGAAAAGGGTTACCTCACGCCCGAGCAGGCCGAGGCTTTCATTCAAGCGGCCCAGGCTGATTCCAAGCCCATCGAGGAGGTTTTCATCGAATCCCAGCTCGTTGATGAGTCGGGCTTCGAGATTGTCCTCGCCGAGGCCATTGGCGCCGAGGCGCACAGCTTGAGCGGATTTGCTCCCGATGCCTCCACTCTCAGCCTGATCCCATCCGGTCTTGCGCGTTTGCACGGCGTTTTACCTGTGGGCGCATCTGGAAACACCATTTTTGTAGCCCTTGCAGATCCTCTGAATTCGCATCCGCTCGAGGACATCCGCTTCGCGCTTGGCCGCGAGATTGTGCAGGTCGTTTCATTTCCTCCCCAAGTTCGCAAGTTCATCCGCGAGCATTATGGATCCGAGGATTCGAATATTCAGGACATCCTCGCCCAACTCGGTGGTGATATTACGGTTGAGGAAGGCCCCGAGGAGCAATTCAATCTTCAGGCGGTCACTGCCGAGGCGAACGCCGCTCCGGTGGTGAAATATGTGGATCTCATCCTCGACAAGGCCGTTTCGGCGCGGGCGAGTGACATTCATTTCGAGCCTTTCGAGACGGAATTTAAAATCCGCTACCGGGTGGATGGCGCCCTTTACGAACTTGACCCGCCTCCTTTCAAGTTGGCGTTGCCGGTTATTTCGCGCGTCAAAGTGATGTCGAATCTCAACATCGCCGAGCGCCGATTGCCTCAGGATGGACGCATTCAGCGCATGATCAATGGCCGCCAGGTCGATCTGCGTGTCTCCACGCTGCCGACGGCCTTCGGCGAGAGCGTCGTGCTTCGTGTGCTCGACCGCTCCAGCGTGAATCTGGAACTCGACACGCTGGGTATGCCGCCGGACATCATGGCCTACATTCTGGAGGTCATTGAAAAACCCAACGGCATTTTCATCGTCACAGGCCCGACCGGTTCCGGAAAGACCACCACGCTTTACTCCTGCCTGCGCAAGATCAACACCATCGATTCCAAGCTCCTCACCGCAGAGGATCCTGTGGAATACGAGATCGATGGCATCATTCAGGTGCCCATCAACGACGCAGTCGGGTTGACCTTCTCCCGCGTTCTCCGAGCGTTTTTGCGTCAGGATCCCGACCGCATTCTCGTGGGTGAAACGCGTGATGCCGAGACTGCCCAGATTGCGATTCAAGCGTCGCTCACAGGTCACTTGGTCTTCACCACGCTTCACACCAACGACTCGACAGGCGCGGTGACGCGTCTCATGGACATGGGTATCGAGCCGTTTCTCATTTCCGCTTCGCTCGAGTGCGTTCTCGCCCAACGCCTCATCCGCAAAATTTGCACCGCATGCCGCACCGCCTACGAGCCCAGTGAGCAGGTTCTGGCCTCCCTCGGCCTCAGCATTCACGACATCGGCGACAAAAATTTCTACTACGGAAAAGGCTGCGAGGCCTGCAACCAGACCGGCTACAAAGGCCGCAAGGGCATTTACGAACTCCTCAAAATCTCGGATCCTGTCCGGGAAATGATCAACGACCGCGCGCCCGGCATTCTCATTCGTCAAAAAGCCATCGAACTTGGCATGACCACCCTGCGCGAGGACGGCTTGCGCTCGATCTATGATGGCCTGACGACGATCGAGGAAGTCGTGAAATACACCTAAGACCCGCATGGGGTCTTCACCTTCCGGTGCTGGATTTCTGGAATTTCCGGATATGTTTTTTCCATGAATCCGCCACTCGCACTTGTCGAAGAAATTGTTCTGCTTTCGTTGGATGACACCACCGGCGCGCATTTGCCGCTTATGCCTCAGGCAATCGGCTATGGCCTGGCGGGTGCTGTTTTGGCGGATCTGGAAATGGCGGGGCGCATCGCGACCCGAACCAAGTGCGTCGAAGTCCTCAATGCCGCGCCGATGGGAAATCCGCTTCTCGATCCCTGGCTCCAGAAGATTACCGCTTCGGAGAAATGCCATTCCATTGCCTATTGGCTCCTGACTTTGTCCGATGAGAAGCGCGACATCGAAAAAGCGGCGTTGGACCACCTCATTGAGCGCGGCATTCTTAAGCGCCATGATAAAAAAATCCTCTGGGTCATCGGCCTGCGGCGTTATCCCACCGTTCACAACGAAGAACGGATCGAGGTAAAAACGCGCCTGGCCCGCCTGATCCAGAGCGAAGAACTGCCCACGCATTTCGATGCGACGCTCATCAGCCTGCTCCAGGGGTGTTATTTGATCTCTGAGGTTTTCGGGGCCGACCTTTTGGATGGACGCTCCGCTCGCATTGCTGCCATTGCGGATGCCGACCCCGTGGGACGCGAAGTCGCCGCCGCCTCGCGCGAGGCGATCGACGCCCTCATGCTGGCGCAATCCTCGACCACCGCGCCCTTTTGATTTGGGCTTCCCACGAGGCGGGTGGGGGTGTTGAGTTTGCAACCATCCATGATCGCCGAAGCTGATGTCATTTCCCTAACGAACGAACGCTTTCCAAAAACGGGAAACGGCAACGCGGCAGTGACTCCGCTTGAAAAAGGCGGATCCGAGCGAAAGTTCTACCGCATTCGATTCGGCGACGAGTCGATGATCTTTGTCAAATACTCCGGCCACAAAGAGGAAAACCGCCACTATGTGGACATAGCTCGCTTCCTAAATGGTGCAGACGTGCCGGTTCCTGAAATTCACCATCACGATCCGGAGGAGGGGTTGATTTGGATGCAGGATCTTGGTGAACAGGATCTGTGGAGCTTCCGAAACGCTCCCTGGACACCCCGCCGCGCTCTCTACGAATCCACCCTCGATGGCGTCTTGCGCATGCACTCGCAGGCGACGGAGTTGGCGCCCGGTGCGGATTTACGCTTGGAGCGTGTCTTTGATACCGACCTCTACCTTTGGGAACAGGGGTATTTTTTTGAAAACTGCCTGGGAAATTATTTCCAAACATCCGAGTCCGAACTCGCCGAGTTGGCGGCTCTTCCCGCCCTGTGTGGTGCTGCTGAGGCTCTTGCCGCCCGTCCGCGTGTTCTCGTGCACCGGGATTTCCAGTCGCAGAATGTCATGATCAACGAAGGCGCGGCATGGCTCATCGATTTTCAAGGCATGCGCTACGGGCTTGCCCAATACGACCTCGCCTCCCTGCTCTACGATCCCTATGTCGCCCTCACCTCCGATGAGCGTTGTGAGTTGCTCGCTTTCTACAAAAAACGCTTGGAGCAAAACGGCACCCTAGTCGATTCCGATTTCGACGAGGTCTTCCGCTGGTGCGCCCTGCAGCGCCTCATGCAAGCCCTCGGCGCCTATGGATTTCTTGGCCTCAAAAAAAACCGCCCCGATTTTCTCGCCCACACGCCGGTTGCCTTGCGCTCCCTCCTCGAAGTCGCATCCACACTCGATGGACTCGAGCCACTGGTCAAAAAACTCAACTCCCTGACATGACAAAAAGCCCTGAAACAGTCGTGACCGAGTCTTCTATTGACACGGCATCTGTGACAGGGAAGGTTTCACCCACAAATGAAGGCGCAAGCGGGATTTCATGTGATAGTTGGACCGGAAACCAAACGGATCAAACGCGTCCTTTCCTCGATGCAGCCTCACAGATCAACCCCGGAGGAAGCCAAGAAGGAGGCCGAGATGCATCGCGAATCCGCGAGGCGGAATCTCTTGGCAGCTGGG
>JBIIUB010000068.1:0-15031 GCA_044340205.1 Terrimicrobiaceae bacterium | reverse complement strand
GAGGGACACCCCCAACTTGTGGAGATCATCCCCGTGGATGGCATGGATGCAAAGGAAGTGCTCCAGCTTGCCGCATCCCTCGAGCAAGGCAGCGAGCATCCGCTTGCGGATGCGGTTCTCCGTGGCGCGAAGGATATTCCACTTTTGCCAACAACCAACTTCCGCGCTGTGGCCGGCGGCGGTGTGCTCGGGGATGTTGCGGGCCGCAAGATTGTGGTCGGCAAGGCGGAGTTTTTGCGGAGCGAAAAAATCACAGGCCTCGACCACCTCGCAATGCCGGCGGCAAGGCTCCAAGAGGACGGCAAATCCGTTCTCTTTATCGGAGGCGACGGCGCTGCCTATGGGCTGATCGCTGTCTTCGACCCCATCAAAGCGACAAGCGCCGCCGCGTTGGCGGATCTCCATGCGCTGGGTCTGAAAATCACGATGCTCACGGGTGACAACGAACGCACGGCTGCAGCTGTCGCCCGGCAACTCGGGCTGGATTCTTTCGAGTCGGGCATCGAGCCCCTCGCCAAGGCGGCTTACATCAAAAAACTTCGTGGCGACGGGGAACGCGTCGCCATGGCGGGGGATGGCATCAATGACGCTCATGCGCTCAGCGAGGCCCATGTTGGGATTGCCATGGGAAATGGAACCGATATCGCCATCCAAAGCTCCGGCATCACTCTCGTAAAAGGCGACCTTCGGGGCATCGCCCGTGCCATCCGCCTGAGTCGTGAGACGATGCAGAACATTCGTCAGAATCTCTTCTTTGCCTTCCTCTACAACGCGCTTGGAATCCCCATAGCGGCGGGTGTGCTTTATCCTTTTTTCGGTCTCTTACTCAGTCCCATTCTGGCCGGTGCCGCCATGAGCATGAGTTCCGTATGCGTCATTGCCAATGCGCTGAGGCTCGAGCGCGCCAAGGGGAATACTTGATCTCCAAGAAAAATCTCAAAAATTTCAACGAAAGTGTTGACACCCCACAAAGTTTCCCTACTTTCGGCCGTCCATCTTATGTCTAGAAAGTGCAGCATCACTGGGGCCAAGCCCGTTCGCGGATCCAAAATCCATCGTCGCGGTCTCGCGAAGAAAAAAGGCGGTATCGGCATGCACGTCACCGCCGTGACTCCTCGCTACTTCGAGCCGAATCTCAAAACTAAACGCGTCTGGGTTCCCGAACTCAAAAAATTTGTGACCGTCAAAGCCACCGCGCGTGCCTTCAAGACGCTCTCGAAAAACGGGGCCTACAAAACCCTGGCTGCTGCCGGATTGGTCAAATAATCCGCGCCTTCTGCGTTTTTCATCTTCTCTCCGTGAGGCACATCCTTGCGGAGAGATTTCTTTTTTTAGAAACATGCTTCGGAGCTTCGCATGATGGCAGGTGACAAATCCTCCCTGCCCGTGCCATCTTCCGCCATGCCTTTGCTGGAGGTTCAGAATCTACGAACATGGTTTCCCGTGCTGGGAGGCGTGATGCGACGCAAGGTCGGCGACATCCGGGCAGTGGATGATGTTTCGTTAACCATCGAGCCTGGATGCACGGTGGGTCTGGTCGGCGAGAGCGGCAGCGGAAAAACCACGGTCGGCCGCACGATTCTCAAACTCATCCCCTCCACATCGGGACGCGTGCTCTACAAAGGGAGCGATATTTTGCCCCTGTCGGAACGGAAATTTCGACCGCTCCGGCGTGAGATGCAGATGATTTTTCAAGATCCCTTTGGATCGTTGAATCCACGCTTCACGATTGGCGAGATCGTCGGAGAGGCGCTGGAAATCCATTTTCCGAAAATGAACCGTTCCGACCGCGCCGCACGCGTGGCCGATCTCTTGCGCTTGGTCGGCCTCAAGGCCGATATGATGCGGCGGTATCCGCACGAGTTCAGCGGCGGCCAGCGCCAGCGCATCGACATCGCCAGGGCACTCGCGGTCGAGCCCCGCTTCATTGTGTGCGACGAGCCGGTGAGCGCGTTGGATGTGAGCGTGCAGGCCCAGATCGTGAATCTGCTGCAGGACTTGCAGGAGCAGTTTGGCATCGCCTACTTGTTCATCGCACACGACCTCGCCGTGGTGGAACACATCAGCGACCATGTGCTTGTCATGCACCATGGAAAAATTGTGGAGTCCGCGAGCGCCGAAGCGATCTACAACGATCCCCAAAACGAATACACGAAGACCCTTCTCTCGGCTGTGCCATCCATTGCCTGATGCATCCTCTGCTCCGACATTTCCTGCGAATGAACTGGCCGCTCTTCGGTCTGATGATGGGTCTCTTGGCTTTCGGGATTTATGCTATTCACAGCGCCACTTGGATGCGGGATCAGGATTTCGCCAAGTCGCAGCTCATCTGGATCGTGATCTGCATGCCGATGTTTTTTATTGTCTCCCTCATCGATTACCGCTGGGTGAGATTCGGCGCGATCCCGCTTTATGTCGTGAGCATCCTTGGACTCGTGGCCACCATGTTTATCGGGGAAAAACGCTACGGAGCCCGCAGTTGGCTGGATCTGGGGCCAATGAGTTTTCAGCCCTCGCAGCTCGCCATCATTGCGGGAATTCTCACGCTCGCGCTTTTCCTCTCAAACACTCGGGCCATGCCGGCCTTCCTGCGCATCCTCTGCTGCGGAGCCATCGTCGGCGCGCCGTGGTTGATGATTCTCATCCAGCCGGACCTCGGCTCCTGCATCGTCTGGGTGCCGGTTTTGCTTGGCATGATGTTCGTCGGGCATATCCCGAAACGCTGGTTGATTCTCATGCTGGTTATCGGATTGGCATTGATTCCTCTGGTGGTCCATTTCGGCCTCAAGCCCTACCAATACTCGCGCATCACCACCTTTCTCGACCCCGAGGCCGACCCGCTCGGTGACGGATGGAACATCACGCAATCCCTCGTCGCAATCGGCTCCGGCGGATGGGCTGGTAAGGGCTACAAGTCGCCGAATTCGCTCAACGCCCTCGGCTTTCTGCCGCACACGATTGTTCACAACGATTTCATTTTTTCCGTCATGGGCGAGCAGCATGGATTCCTGGGGGCTGTCCTGCTCATTTCCGCACTGGCACTGCTTTTCCTGATCATGCTGGGTATAGCTATCAATGCGGAGGACGACCTCGGACGCCTGCTCGCCGTGGGAATCACGATGCTGCTTTTTACCCACACCTTCATGAATCTGGGCATGACAATTTCGCTCACACCCATTACCGGCCTGCCCCTGCCGTTGGTGAGCTACGGCGGATCTTTCGTAATGATCACCCTTTTGAGTTTTGCCATTCTGCAGAGCATCTGGATCTACCGCCGATCACCGCGCTGAGTGTGGCGAGGGATTTGATTGTCGCTCGCGCTGGCAGCCTTTAAATTTAACAAACGAAAATGAAAAAAATACTCGTGACTGGCGGAGCCGGCTACATCGGCAGCATCTGCGTGGAAGAATTAATCAACCGGGGATTCAAGGTGTCTGTTTTCGACAACCTCACCGAGGGTCATGCCAAGGCGGTGGACCCCAGAGCGGATTTTTACCAAGGCGACCTCGCCGACCGCACAGTTCTGCGCCATGCCTTTGGTGAGGTGAAGCCCGATGCCGTCATGCACTTCGCCGCCAATGCCCTTGTTGGCGAGTCGATGACGAATCCCTCGAAATATTTTCGCAACAATGTCTCCTGCGGCATCAACCTTCTCGACATGGCCGTGGAGTTCGGGGTCAAAAAATTCGTCTTCTCCTCGACTTGCGCGACCTTTGGAATCCCCGAGCGCATGCCGATCGACGAGTCTCTGCAGCAAAAGCCGATCAATCCCTACGGCGAGTCGAAGCTCATGTTTGAAACGATCCTCCGCTGGTATCGCGAGATTCACAAACTCTCCTTCGTTGCCCTGCGCTATTTCAATGCGGCCGGCGCCTCCGAGAAGTTCGGCGAAGACCATCGCATCGAGACGCACCTCATCCCCAACATTCTCAAAGTCGCTCTCGGCCAGCGCGAGTCGGTGGATATTTTCGGCACCGATTACCCAACGCCGGATGGCACCTGCATTCGCGACTACATTCACATCCTCGACCTCGCCGAGGCGCACATTCTGGCCGTGCAGTCGGATAAAAGCGATTTCTACAACCTCGGCACAGGTGGAGGAACCTCGGTGCGCGAGGTCATCGAAACCTGCAAAAAAATCACCGGCCGCGATATCAAAGCCGTGGAAAAACCCCGCCGCGCCGGCGACCCGCCGCGCCTCATTGCCGCCTCGGACAAAATCCGCGCCGAGCTCGGTTGGACTCCGCGTTTTCAAAACATCGTGCCCATCGTGGAAAGCGCTTGGGCGTGGCATGTGAAGCATCCGAATGGCTACGGCGACTAACTCCGCCCTTGATATCGCCGAGGTGGATATTTAGTCTCGCTCCCCCAATGAGGAAGTTCCTTCTCAGTCTGTGCCTGCTGGCTGCGCTTGCCCCCGTTCACGCCCAGTTCGGCAGCTTCGGCGACTCGCCCGTGGAGATCACGGCGGATGGCAATACACGCTTCGACCAAGGCGTGGCCATCGCGGAGGACAATGTCCAGATTCACTACGGGAAATACAGCATCTTCTGCGACTATGCGGAATACAACCCCGACACGCGCGATGTCCTGCTGGTCGGCAACATCCGCGTTTACACTCCCGATCAGGTCCTGAGCGGCCAGCGCGCCTTGTTCAACCTTGAGAGCAAGCAAATGCGCGCCCTCGAATTCTCCGGCGCTCAATATCCTTGGTATTTCCGGGCTTTCAATTTCCGCGCCGTCTCGCCCAAGGAATTCCGGATTCGCGACGCATCCGTGACCACGCACGACTCGTCGCAACCCGACTTCCATGTCCGCCCCCGCTCGATGCGATTCTACCCCGATAGTCGCGTCATCATGACAAATTCCACCCTCTATGTCGGCCAGACGCCGATTTTTTGGTTTCCCTACATCTACGCAAATCTCGACAGCACGGGCTTCGAAATCCTGCCAGGCTATGACTCGCGCTGGGGCGCCTATTTGCTCCTCGGCTATGGGTTTCCGATCGTGCAGGGAGTCGATGGCAAGGTTCGCTTCGAGCAGAGGATGGAGTTCGGCCCCTCCGCCGGACTCGATCTCGACATGGAATACGGCCCCTCGAACCGCAACTTTGGCAAGCTGCGCAGCGACTATGTTTTCGAGACTCAAGATGTGACATCCGTGGAAGCTCCTGGCGAACCAGCGGAAACCAAAACAACCAACCGCTACCGCGTCGCTTTCCAGCAAAGGCTCTTTCTCGCCGATGACATTTACGGAACGGCCGACATCAATGTGCTGAGCGATGTCGATTTTCTGGAGGACTTCTACCGCAAGGAATTCGCCACCGACCCGCAGCCGGATAATTCCCTGTCGCTCACAAAATGGGATGAAGTTTACACGCTCACACTGCTCGGCCGCTGGCAGGTGAACGATTTCCAAGATGTAACCGAGCGCAAGCCCGAGTTTGTTTTTGATTTCAAACAGCAGCCCTTCTTTGGCCTCCCGGTCCAATACGACGGCGAGACCGGCGTGGCCTCGCTGCGACGCGCATTTTCGAACAACCCATCGTTTGGTGAAACACAATTCCCCGACTACTCGGCCACGCGCTTCGATACTTTCCACCAATGGTCGCTTCCCTCGAATTTGTTCGGCTGGCTGACCGTCACTCCGAAGGCCGGCATCCGTGGAACCTACTACAGCCAGAGCGGCTCGTTCATCAGCCCTTCAACTGGAAATACGGCGATCGATCCTGTTACTGGCGAAGTCACCACACTGGAGGAAACCGACAACAGCAACCCTCTCAACAACCCCTCGCCAACGCTTCAGACCAATGGCGGCGTCTTCCGCCCGATTGCCAACTACGGCCTCACTGTTTCCACCAAAATCTCTCGCGCCTTTGAGCAGGTGCAGAGCCGCTGGCTTGGCCTCGATGGCTTAAGGCATGTGGTCGAGCCTTATCTAAATTACTCAGGCGTTTACAACATGGGTGAAAGCCCTGAAGACATCTACCAATTCGATCGCGTCGTTCAATCCACCCAACTCCTGCCGATCGATTTTCCGCAATTCACCGCCATCGACTCGCTCGACACCTGGAACATCACGCGCCTCGGCGTCGGCCAGCGCCTGCAGACTCGTCGCAACAACGCCACCTACCAGTGGTTTTCCCTCAACACCTTTGCGGATGTGAATTTCGAGAACCCCTACTCGGATGCACCAGTGTCGAATTTCTTCAATGTCATCCAATTCAATCCCGTTCCTTGGAGCGCCCTCTCGGTGGCCTCCCAAATTCCGCTGGTTACGGAAGGCTTCACGGAGGTGAATACAAACCTGAGCTTCATGCCATCGCGTGATGTCCGATTTGCCGTCGGCCACCGCTATATCGATGGAAACCCGAATTTCACCGACAACAGCCAGCTCGACTTCTACGCCTACTGGCGCATCAACGACAACTGGAGCGTGAGCCTTTACGAGCAATACGAATTCGAATCGCAGGTCATGCAATACCAGCGCTACTTCATCAATCGCGACCTCACCAGCTGGGTGGCATCGATCGGAGCCGAGGTTCGCGACAACGAAGGCGGCGATCAAGAAGTCGGTTTTCTTTTGATGATGACGCTCAAGGATGCGCCGCAGATCACCCTGCCCTTCGGCTTCAGCCCGGGCCCGACGGATCAGCCCGCCGGCGCGGTCAATTGATTTTCAACAAAAAAAACAACACATGAAACTCTGCATTATTGGTTCAGGATATGTCGGATTGGTCTCGGGCGCCTGCTTCGCTGAAGTCGGCCACACGGTGATCTGCGTGGACAACAACGAGAAAAAAGTCCAGCAGTTGCTCGCCGGAAAAGTTCCAATCTACGAACCTGGGCTTGAGGAATTGATCCACCGCAATGTGGCTGCGAAGCGCCTGCACTTCACCACCAGCACCGAGGAGGGCGTGGATAACTCCGATGTGGTGTTCATCGCCGTTCCCACCCCGCCTCAAGCCGATGGCAGCGTCGATCTCTCCTACATCGAGAAGGTGGCCCGCGAGATCGCCGCAGTTCTCAAGCAGGGTCAATACCGCGTCATCGTGGACAAAAGCACCGTCCCGGTCAAAACCGGCGAGAAGGTTGCCGACACGATCCGCCGCTACAACAAAACCGGCGCCGAATTTGATGTGGTGAGCAATCCCGAGTTCCTCCGCGAAGGCTGCGCCGTGCCCGACCTCATGAAACCCGACCGCATCGTTATCGGCGGAAACAGCGAACGCGCCGTCGCTCTCATGCAGAAAATTTATGAGCCTTTCATGGCCCCCGTGCTTGTGACGGATATCAACTCCGCCGAGTTGATCAAACACGCCGCGAACTCTTTCCTCGCGCTCAAAATCTCTTACATCAACGCAGTGGCACGCATCTGCGAAGCCAGCGGAGCGGATGTCGAGAAGGTTGCCGATGGCATCGGTATGGACCGCCGCATCGGTCGCAATTTCCTGAATGCCGGCATCGGCTACGGTGGATCCTGCTTCCCGAAGGACATCGCTGCCTTCATCGCCATCAGCGAAGATCTCGGCGTCCCGTTCACGCTCCTCAAAGAGGTCGAAAAAATCAACTTCAGCCAACGCGAGCGCTTCCTCGACAAAATTCGCGAAGCCCTCTGGGTTCTGAAGGATAAAAAAATCGCCGTCTGGGGACTCACCTTCAAACCAGACACCGACGATGTGCGCTCCTCTGTGGCAATCGATGTCGTGCGCGACCTAGTTTCAGAGGGAGCCGAAGTTACCGTTTACGATCCGAAGGGCACCGAAAAAGCTCTCGAGTTCAAACTCATTGACGGAGCCCGCGTGGCAAACTCGCCGCTCGAAGCCGCTACAGGTGCCGAAGCCCTCATTATCGCCACCGAGTGGAAGGAATTCACCAAAGTGGATCTCACCGAGCTCCGCAAGGTCATGCACACGCCGCTCATCTTCGACGGACGCAATATCCTCGCTCCCGAGACCGTCCGCGCCGCCGGTTTCCGCTACACCAGCATCGGCCGCAGCTAGACCATTCTAACAGCACATCGCCCCTCGCCTGCGGGGGGCGATATAGCTTTGGAAAAGTTCCCTCTCAGCGTTTCCCGGGCAGCCCCTTAAGAAACGCCTCCGTCTCCTTCGCATTGTCGTGCATCTCCGCGACAAACCGCGCACAGCCCGACTGCATGCCCTCAAGCGCAATCCCATCCGCCACCATACTCCGCGCATCAACTTTGAGCTTCTCAAAATCTCCTGCGGCATAACACCCCAGCCCAAAACGCTCGAAAATCCCATCCGGATTCACCGCCAAGGAAAGCAAAGCCGTCCTCCCCAGCCCCGCCTGAATGAAGCTATTCGGCCAGCCCTCCCACTCCGAGGTATTCACAAAAACCCGCGCCGCATCGTAGTGAGTCTGAATTTCATGGTAGGGAACTTTTTCGATGAAGCGCAAGTTAGGTAGACTCGCCGCCCGCTTGGCCACGCTGTCCCAGAGGCCCACATCCTCACGCGGACACACCATTTCAAAAGAGCTGCCGGGCAAGGCCTCCACCAGATCGAGAAAAATGTGCGGCCGCTTCACTGGCTGGCATCGCGAAACCCAGAGGAAATCGATAGTCTTCGCCCCCGCAGCCTCAAACGCTCTCGGCAAGATGAGATTTCGATACATCCCACAGCTCCAGCCCCTCTTCGCAAAAAGCGCACGCTGGTGCTCGGTCATGGCGTAGCGGAGATCACACTGCGCCACACCCCACTCGAACAACCCGCCGCGCACCGGATTTTCCCGCCGGAAGTCACCCGTCAACTCACTATCCAAGCCGCAAATAAACCCTGCGCGATACCCTAGCGCCCCACGCATTGCCACAACGATAGCCATCCAAGCCGTCCACCCCAAAAGAAACACCCAGTCCGGCCGTTCCTCCCGGATCACAGAAAAAACCCGGGGTATCGCAGCCAACATCGCTGCCGGATTGCCACTATGGAATTGCCCCCCAGAGCGAATTTTCACCCCCTCAATGACGACCCCATCCTGCTGCCCGGTATCACCGCCAACGATCACGACCTCGACTCCCCGCCTCGCCAGTTCACGCGCAAGCAAAGCCACCTGCAACTCCGCCCCGCCTGAAACCCGGGATGTGCTGCGCTCCAAAACGAGATGCGCATAACTGGACAGAAAAAGAATTTTCATCGACTCCCAGTCCCCTCCACGATCAACGCCAAATCCAGAGGCTCCAGCGCGAAGACATTGTCGAACCCCGTTTGCAAACAATCCGGGTTCCGCTCGATCTTGTCCGCGATCAAGTGGAACATCTTCAATCGGCCCGCATTCGCCGGTCTCGGGTCATAAGACATGGCGGAAAATTCCCACATCCTTTGCGCGGTAGCTATACGATTTTCATAAAATCGAATATCCGCCGCGCGCTCTCAAAACCCGCCGCAAAAGCTGCGTCCCGATCAACCCATCGATGCAGGCGAACGGCAATACTCCCACCAACGCAGGATTTCTGGCAGGCGCAAAAGCCAACGATCTCGCCACGCAAGCCAGTCCCTCACGATTCCTTGAATGCCGAAAAAAACACCGCGCCGCATTCTCCCAATGTTGGGAAATGACATCCCGCCTGTGCGCTGCCCCCACGGATGAGAAGGCCTTGTCGTGCTTCGCCAAAAACCTCTCTGTTGAAAGAAAGGTGAAATCCGCATTCGACGGAGAGTTTTCATGAATCAATGCGAGCGGTTCAGGCGACACATGAATGCGGTGCTTTTGGGCAATGCGCAGCATCCAATCCCAATCCTCCAGCACCCTCAACGACTCATCCTGCATGCCGACAGACTCCAGCACGCTCCTTCGCACGACCGGCGTGCTCGCCCCATGAAATGGCTGCCCCGATTGCAGGCGCACACTCCATTCCGGAGAATTTTCCACAATCACCTCTCGCCGCCTCCCGTTACGCATTTGGTAGATATGCGATGTCGCACAGGCCGCCACCTCGGGATGTTTTTCCAAATAGTCCAACTGCGCCGGCAGCTTTCCCGGCAACCACTCGTCATCCGAATCCAAAAAAGCCAAATACTCGCCCGTCGCGATCCGCAGAGCCGCATTCCGCGCCGCCGCCGCACCGGCATTCACCTTAAGCCGCGCCAGTCGAGCCGAGGGAAACTCGCGCCTCACGACCTCCCAAGTGTCATCCGTCGATGCATCATCGCCAATGATCAACTCGAAATCCCCCACCCCTTGGTCCCTGACGCTCACCAGCGCCCGCGAAATGCAATGGGCGCGATTGAAAACAGGAATGATAATACTGAGCTGAGGCATGAAGTTAAGAGTTTGTCGGTAAAACTGAGAATACTTGCTGCAATGAAGCTAGGCTTGAGAGAAAGGACACCATTAAGAGGTGATTTGGGAGCGGGTTTTGAATCCTCGGCCGGCCCAACCGGTGAAGCAGCGAAGGAATTCGGCGACGAAGGCGGTGGGCCAAGCGGGGTTAATGCTGGTGGCGCGGAGGGCGGTTTGAATCACGGCAAGGGGCTGGAGGGCTTCAATGGCACAGAGGGCGGCTTGAGTGGATTGGCGGTGGTGCCAGAGCTTGAGAAGTCGCTGAGCGGAGAGGTCGGTTGCTGACTTGATGTGTTTTTCCGCAATGGCGAGGTTTTCGGCCGTGAGGCAGCGGCTGAGGGAGTTGCCGGCGTTCATGGTGCGGGAGCCTTCGTGCCAACGGTAGCGGTAGGTGGGGGCGTCGACTGTCGCCGCCTGGGGCTCAAATGCGGTGAGCTTGAGGAGGAAGTCGCGGTCGGAGGCGAGGGAGTAGGCTAGGTCGAAGGGGCCAGTTTTTTTGAAGAGGCTCTTGCGGATGGCGCGGGCGTTGAGCATGGGCTCGCCGAGAGCAATTTTTTCGACGGTGAGCGCCTTGTCGGAATCCGAGGTGCGCTGCCAGTGGGTCTCCCAGAGGTTCTCGCCGATCTGGTGCACGGCTTCGGCGGAACCCGTGAGAATCTCGGCGCCGGGATTTTTTTCCATGGTGGCTTGGAAGGCTGCCAAAGCGCCGTCGGGCAGCCAGTCGTCGGCTTGCAGAAAGATAAGCCATTCTCCCCGGGCGAAGAAGGCGCCGCGATTCATGGCGTCGTAAAGCCCCCGGTCGCGTCCGCTGTGGACGATCAGGTGCGGAAACGAATGCGCGATCTCGAGCGTTCTATCGGACGAGCAGCCATCCATGATCAAGTGCTCGCACTCGATCCACTGCCCCATGGCACTGCAGACGGCGTCCTCAAGGGTCGCCGATGCGTTGAGCGTGGGGGTGATGATAGTGAAAAGCGGAGCCGTGGCAGTCACATTTCTTTGAATTATATGATCGCTTTCGATCATTTAGGGATTTGGTTCACGCGACAGCGGATTTTGAAGACTTCGCAAGCCATGCGGGTTGAGTCGCGGAGGAGGCTGACCTTGCTGCCGGGGATGTCCGCCCAATCGACGGGAAACTCGAGCGTGCGGAAGCCGAATTTTCGGAGGAGGAGGCAAAGCTCGACATCGAACGCGAAGCCGACGCTTTGCTGGTGGGGGCGGATTTTTTCGAAGGCGGAGCGGCGTAGGATTTTCAGTCCGCACTGGGTGTCATAGGCGGGCACGCGGCCGACGATCGAAACGAGAGTGGCAAAGACGCGGCCGGAGAGGTGGCGCTTGAGCGAGCGCTCGACGGTGCGACCAAGCATTTTGACCCTGCTGGCGAAGAGGGCATCGGCTGTGGCAGCCTCTGGCGAGCGGAAAAAACTCTCCGCACGCAGGATTTCGGCGGCACTCACGGCGCCATCGGCATCGGCAAAGGCGAGGAGGTCGGCATCACCCGAGTGATTCCAGCCACGCAGCAACGCTCCGCCTTTTCCCGTATTTCGAGGAGTGAAGAGCGGATCCAAAAAAACAGGCCCGCCGCCGGATTGCTTCTGCTGCACGGCGTGGATCAAGGCCGCCAAGCGCTCGCGCTCATGCGGAGTCGAGCCGTCATCCGAGACCAGAATGGAAAACCGCTCCGGCAGGCCGCGCTGCATAGCATCGAGAAAGGATTCGAGACGCGCGGTGTCGTTGTAATGAGGAATGACGAGATGGGTTTTCAAAGGCGCTCGGAAAAATTAACCACAGAGGACACAGAGATCACAGAGGGAAAAACCATTGGAGGCCACTTCCCGACGGCGCTGCAGGTTGGTGGAAATTTTACTCATCGGCAGGGTTGGCCAAGCGAACAATTTTTATCTGTTGGAACCGGATTTTTGACCGAACACCTCTGGGTGCGGCGTTGAAGCCTCCAGTCGAGTAAGTCAACCCCACACGGTCGATGAGCTCCCGAAAATGCAGCGCATAGCCAAGATAGAAAACGCCATCGGTGAAATTTTGCAGCATCAGCCATGGCAAAAGAAACACCATCGCGCAGGCGGCAGGAAACGGAGGGGCAGCTCTAAAAGGCGTGCTTCGCATATTTTTAGGCCTTTAAAGCAATTACCTTTAGTAAACGCAAAAATGCAGGCTTTGCGATAGCGCCAAAGAGAAAACACGACAGGAGAAAAAGCAGCGAAGCCACGGCTTGCTTCAACAAAAAGTTGCGTAAACAAGCCTCCCCCGAAAAAAACATCCAATAGGAATAGAAAAAAAGCAGGCCTATCCAGATACGGGCTCCCGCGCGAAGCGTCGCATTCAAGCCAGACGCCAACTCGAGCGCTGCAGGAACGGCGAAGAACAGGAAGATCAGTTTATAATCAAACTGCACGCCACTCAAAACAAGAAGTCCGAAAATAGGCACGCCTATCCAAGCCGCAAAGGAAGCTCTTTCCTGACACACTGGCTCGGAAACATCAGCGCGGACTAACCCTAAAATGCCGAGACAGCTTCCACCAATCAGCAAAGCGATTTTGAAAAGAATGGCCCACTCGGGTCTTCCAAGTTGATTCGGGACTACCGCCGAGCCAAAAGCGCACGAAACATTGCTAGAAAGAGATC
This sequence comes from Terrimicrobiaceae bacterium, assembly GCA_044340205.1. Classification (GTDB taxonomy): domain Bacteria; phylum Verrucomicrobiota; class Verrucomicrobiia; order Chthoniobacterales; family Terrimicrobiaceae; genus UBA967. The sequence continues at coordinate 2,081 of JBIIUB010000068.1, read as the reverse complement.
CAAAAATAAAAGGCAGCCAATCTTGAATAAAAAACAAATAGGCCCCAAAGCACGCCAATCCAGCCAGCGCTGCAAAGACTCCACGCCCGCTTCTTGCAAAAACAGCGGCGAGACCAGCGATGGGAAAAAGTTTAAAAGTTGCCGCCAAGACAATCAATCCACCTGCCAGAAAAGCATAGGACCGAACTGCCACAGAAAGAGAAAGAAAGAAAAATACCAGAATATCAAAATTCCCTCTTTCACAAGCGAAAACAGAAACAGGCGAGCAAAGCAGCGCAATCCAAATGCAAGCGCATCCCTTTGAACAAAAACCAGCGAGCCAGGTTGCTGAGAGCGCAAATGCCGCCCCAAGTAAAATTCCATAAATAAAAAAAGTCTCCTTGCCCAGGCCCAGCCACCCAAATCCAAAATAAAGAGGCGGATAGTTCATGCGGAGAATCCGCCCCTCCTCATCGGTTGGAGGTTGGCGATATGGATCACGACCAGCCTTGCTTTCATCACACCATAGGCCCACCAACTGGGCATCGCTGAAACTTTGCTCCAAAGCTGGCACGCCGAGATGAACGAGCCATTCACTGACAGGCTTCCCAGTGAAATGGCTTAAAGAAAACAAGCCGATCCAATACAGAGCCACGCCGAAAGGAATGAGCCAAGAGTAGTTTTTTGAAGAATGACCAGCGGCGTTCATTTCAGGAATCGGTTTTTTGGGTGGAGGATAAACATCGATTTTTTTCAAAACCGGTTGTGGTGCGCGAACCCCGCGATCTGGAGTTGCTGGTCTTTTTCCATGAGCATGTGCAGCGGAGCGCCTCCGTAGTAGGACGCCCAGAGAGTGAATGTGCTCGGGGGTCCAATCAAAAAATCGCAAGCCGCGAGGGCATAGAGGTCCGTGATCGGCGCGCCGGGGCCAGCGCTCGCGCTCACGCCCGGCAGGCGAAGGAGATCATCCACACTTTCGTTTGAGCAGATCAGGAAGCCCACTTTCTTTCCCGGCCAGAGTGCGTTTGCCGCCTTCAGCCAGTCCGCATAGGCATCCAGACCGTAATAAAACCGCCCGCCCAGCCAGGTCGCATAGTCGCCACGCCGCACATGCAGGCCGACCAGAATATCACAATCGCTCCTTGCCCGGGCGATATGCCGCTCCACCTCGGCGCGAATGCCCAACTGAGGCGTGAACAGCCTCACCACATCCTCCCTCCTCGACTTGAGAGCCGCGTGCGCCCGGAATTTCCAGCCCTTCGCCACAACGAGGCGATGCCGCGAGAGGAGTCTTTGAAAGTCCTCGCCACAGAGATCGTAGTCCTCCTCGCTGCCATCGTGCGAAGCGGCGATGTCCAACACGGCGCACCGACCCGCAGCCCACACAGGATGAAGCGGGCGGGATGTCAGAGCATCGAGAGTCCGGCAAAACAAAACACGCCAGCGCGCCATGGGCAACCCCTGCCCCGGACGGCAGAAAAAATCCGCTGCCAACGCAGGAAAAAACTCCGAATACGGCCCCAGCGCTGGATTCAAAAGAGGAAAACCCCTCTCCCACGCCGCCGCCTGGAAAGCCGCCGCCTGAAAAATGCGATTCCCCAACTGCCCCTCAGGCCGCGCCACTAAGACCGTGGCCAGCCGAGGCGCAGCGGAGGAGTCTTTCATCAGTTGTTTCGTCACAGGCTCAAGGGGTATCAAAAGGCGTTTTTTTGGAAAAACAAAACGGCCGCGATGAGCGGCCGTTTCGTTGAATTCCTTTCGGTCAAGGAGGAGATTCCTTTTCACTCCTGCACGCGATAATCTCCACGCGAGAAATATTTTTCCAGCCAGACATAGAGGCAGATGAACAGATAGCGGCTGCCCATTTCTTTGATCTTGAGTTTCGCCTCACCGGTGCGGCGGTTGCGCCAGGTGATGGGTATGACGGTGAAGGAAAAACCTCGGACGATGGCTTTGAGAGGTAGCTCGACTGTGATGTTGAAGTGCGGCGAGAGGATCGGGCGTATGCCATCGATCACGGTTTTGCGGTAGGCCTTGAAGGCGTTAGTCGTGTCGTTGAGACCGTGGTTGAAGAGGATTCGCACGAACGCATTGGCCAGGCG